>JABDJZ010000287.1 GCA_013003255.1 Rhodothermales bacterium | reverse complement strand
CCGATGGGGGTGGGCCCGCACCCGGATGACCCTCGGGCCTGACGGCCGCCACCGGGGGGAGTTGCTCGCTCCGCCCGCACCCGGATGACCCGCGCGGCGCAAACAACACGCGGGGATTTGCTCGCTCCGCTCGCACATCCCGATGGGGGTGGGCCCGCACCCGGATGACCCGCGGGCCGCAAACACCGGGGGGATTTGCTCGCTGCGCTCGCACATCCCGGTGGGGGTGGGCCCGCACCCGGATGACCCGCGGGCCTGACGGCCCTGGTTTCTTTTTCGGCGACTGCTCACAAGCCGCCTCTGGCCAAATCGCTGCCCCCCCGGCGCTAAGGGTGATGGCGGCTTGACGCTGCCGCCAAAAAAGAAACCCCGACTGTCTGCGACAGTCGGGGTCATCCGGGTGCGGAGAGGGGGGGATTCGAACCCCCGGTACGTATTGCTACGTACGCCGGTTTAGCAAACCGGTGGTTTCAGCCACTCACCCACCTCTCCGTGGGGCGCCAATCTACAATGCTGGAACGCTGATGATCCAGCCCCGGGCTAGCCGAGTGCGTCCGCTCCGGACGTTATTTCAATCAGCTCCTTCGTAATCGCGTCCTGGCGCGCGCGGTTGTACTTCAGCTTCAGGTCCTTCAGCAGGTCCTCGGCATTGTTGGTCGCGTTGTCCATGGCCACCATCCGGGCGCCCTGCTCGGCGGCGTTGGACTCAAGAAGCGCGCGCCAGAGCTGGTAGTTCAGGTACCGAGGCACAAGCTCGTCCAGGATCTTGGCAGCACCGGGCTCAAACAGGTAATCAACTGCCGCCTGCAGCTCTTCCTCCTCCTCGCCAAGCCCCTGGTCTTCCATCACGGGCGTGAGGAACTGGTGACTCGGGATTGGGAGAAAGGGCTCGACAATCCGGTTCTGCGAGATGGTGTTCTTGAACTCGTTGTAGATCACGAACACCTGATCCCACTTATGGGACTTGTATCCCTCAACGGCCTCCTTGGCAACCTCGGCCGCCGTGGAGAAGGAGAGCTTATCGAACGCACCGCGGTGATCGCCCAGAATCTGGTACCCACGGTGAGCGAAATGCTCGTGCCCCTTCCGACCGACGCAAATGAGGTGGAGCTGGCCGTTGTCGCGCTCCATGGCGAAGCGCTCCTCGATGGCCTTCTCCGCGACCTTGATCAGATTGGAGTTGAATCCACCGGCGAGACCGCGATCAGCGGTGACGATCACAAGGCAAACGCCTTCGGAGTTATCCTCCTGGCTGAAGAGCGGATGGGTGGACGGGTCCACATGCCGCTTCAGGTGACTGATGATCTCACCCACCTTGAACGCATAGGGTCGCGTCTGGAAGATGCCTTCCTGTGCCTTCCGCAACTTGGCGGCAGAGACCATCTTCATCGCCCGGGTCACCTGCTGGGTGTTCCGGACCGACGAAATGCGGTTTCTAATGTCCCTTAGGCTTGCCATAGGTCAGTAGCCGGGCTACGCAGTCTTGAGAGCAACCAGGTCGGTGGCAACCTGCTTCAGAGTCGCGGCAGCCTCGTCAGAGGTCTTGCCGGTCTCGCGAATGCTGTCGAGCACGTCGGCGTGCTTAAGGCGGAGACGCTCCAGGAAGTCAACCTCGAACTGCTTGATATCCTCGACCGGAACCGCATCCAGCATACCCTGAGTGGCCACGTAGATGATGGCAATCTGCTCTTCGACCGGGAACGGCTCGTAGAGTCCCTGCTTCAGCACCTCAACCAGGAGCGCCCCACGCGTCAGCTGACGCTGCGTAGCGGGATCCAGATCGGAACCGAACTTGGAGAACGCCTCAAGCTCGCGATACTGCGCCAGATCCAGGCGAAGCGTACCGGAGACCTTCTTCATGGCCTTGGTCTGGGCGTTACCACCCACACGGGACACGGAGATACCGACGTTGATGGCCGGGCGGACACCTGCGTTGAAGAGGTTGGACTCAAGGAAGATCTGACCGTCGGTGATCGAGATCACGTTGGTCGGGATGTAGGCAGAAACGTCGCCGGCCTGGGTCTCAATAACCGGAAGTGCGGTCAGCGAGCCACCACCCTTGATCTTGCCTTTCAGCGAGTCAGGCACATCATTCATGGCCTGCGCCACCGAGTCGGTAGCGTTCACCTTGGCGGCGCGCTCCAGGAGGCGGGAGTGGAGGTAGAAGACGTCTCCGGGATAGGCCTCACGTCCGGGAGGACGACGGAGGAGCAGCGATACCTGACGGTAAGCCACGGCCTGCTTGGACAGGTCATCGTAGATCACCAGTGCGTGGCGACCGGTGTCCCGGAAGAACTCTCCGAGACAGGCGCCGGCATACGGAGCGATGAACTGCAGGGTGGCCGGATCCGAAGCGGAGGCGTTGACGATGGTCGTGTACTCCATCGCGCCATTCTCCTCGAGCGCGCGCTGCACCTGGGCAACGGTGGAGTTCTTCTGGCCGACCGCCACGTAGATGCAATAGACCGGCTTGTCAGTCTTGTGCGTGGCCTTCTGGGCGATGATGGTGTCCACGAGGACAGACGTCTTTCCCGTCTGGCGGTCACCAATCACCAGCTCACGCTGACCCCGACCAATCGGGATCATGGAGTCGATGGCCTTGATACCCGTCTGAAGCGGCTCGGAGACCGGCTCACGGTAGATAACCGAAGGCGCCTTGCGCTCCAGCGGCATCTCGTAGGTCTCACCGCTGATGGCACCGCGGCCATCGATGGGTGCACCCAGCGGGTTGATCACGCGGCCGAGCATGCCCTCGCCCACGTTGATGGAAGCGATGCGCTTGGTCCGACGGACCTCGTCACCTTCCTTGACCGTGTCCACGGCGCCGAAAAGCACGGCTCCAACGTTGTCCTCTTCCAGGTTCAGCACCATGCCGGTCACACCGGTGGAAGGGAATTCAAGAAGTTCGCCGGCCTGCACTTTCGAGAGGCCATAGATACGGGCGATTCCGTCTCCTACCTGGAGAACGGATCCAACCTCGTACACGTCGGTGTCTGATTCAAAGCCACCGAGTTCGCGCTTCAGGACTGCAGTGACCTCATCGGGCCGAATTGCCGTTGCCATCGCGTATCAAATTGAAGGGCTCAGTTGCCCTGGTTAGTTCATCATCGTCGAATCCAACATCCGCTCGCGAAGCGAGGCCAGCTTGTTGGATACGCTGCCATCATACACCGTGTCGCCTTCCTGCACGACGATTCCCCCGATGAGGGAGGCGTCGACGGAAACGTCGAGCCGCACCCGCTTGGACAGGCGCTTCTCAAGACTGGTCGTGATCGCCGACCGGTCATCCGAGGTCAACTCGCGAGCGGAGCGCACGGAGACCTGAACGACGCCCTCTTCAGCATCCCGAAGGTCCTGGTACGAAGCCGCGACCGCTGCCACCTCTCCTTCCCGTCGCTTGTCCACCAGAAGGTGCAGCATGCGAACCGTGGTCGCGGAGAGGTTCTTGCCAAAGAGAGAGTCGACTACCGCCTTCTTCTTCTCACGCGAGACAATCGGGCTTCCGAAGAAGCGCTCCAACTCTGCTGAGTCGGTCAGCGCATCGCGGATAACCGCGATGTCTTTGTCTACCGCGTCCTTCGCCTTGTCCGCTTCGGCACTCTCGAGGAGCGCCTGAGCGTAGCGTCGGGCAATGGTAAGGTTGCTCATCTCGGGATGATCAGTTGGTCGGAAGGTCGTTGAGGAAGTCCTTGACCAGCTTGCGCTGACGGTCGTCGTTCATGCTGTCACCCAGCACGCGCTCCGCCGCCTGAAGCGCAAGATCAGCCACTTCGCTGCGCAGGGTGTCCAATGCAGAATCGCGCTCACGCGCAATCTCTGCCTGGGCCGACTCCTGCATCTGGCGAAGTTGGGTCTTGGTCTTCTCCACCTCTTCTGAACGAAGGGCCTCTGCCGTGTCGCGCGCTTCCCGAAGGATGCGCTGCGCCTCGACGTCCGCCTCACGGCGAGCCTTGTCGTTGTCGGCCTGAATCATCTTTGCCTCTGCCAATGCCTTCTCGGCCTGCTCCAGGGAAGACTGGATCGTGCCTTCGCGCTCATCGAGCGCGGACGTGATCGGTCCCCAGGCAAAGCGCCAGAGCAACAGAAGCAGAAGCGAAAAGGTGATCAGAATCCAGATGGCCAAACCGAAGTTTGGATCCAGCAGGCCTGCAGCCAGGATCGGTGTCATGGTCTAAAGGGTCGAAGGCCGGTCCCGGCTATGGGACCGGCCGTATTGCCAATGCGATTTACTTGATCGCGAGCAGGATGCAGATAACCAGACCGAAAAGTGCGACACCCTCAATGAGGGCAGCAGCAATAATCATGGTGGTCCGGATATCGCCTGCGGCCTCGGGCTGGCGGGCAGAGCCCTCCATGGCCGGGCCGGCAAGACGGCCAATGCCGAGGCCGGCTCCGAGTGCGACAAGACCGGCGCCGAGTCCTGCGCCCAGGTAAGCCAAAGCTGTCGGTTCCATTGTATCAGTACGTGTTCTTCGTGGTGTAAAAGTGACTCATCTCCGGGACGGCATATGCCGACCGGAAATGCGCCGAGTAGTTATTCGAGGACGGCTTCGTGCATGTCCGCCATTGCGGGCGCATGGTGATCTTCCTCGTGGTGATGGTCATGCTCTGCCACGGCCATGCCGATGAAGAGCGCTGAGAGCATCGTAAAGACGTAGGCCTGGATGAAGGAAACCAGCAGTTCCAGGCAGTAGATAAAGAGCGAGAAGGCAATCGAGATGGGCGACACCATGTAGCCCGCCGCGGTGCCGAACAGGCCGCTGAACGTGAAGATCAGCCCGATCAAACTCAGAATGATGAGGTGCCCTGCCGTCATGTTGGCAAAGAGCCGGATGGCCAGGGCGATCGGCTTGGTAAAGAGGCCGAGCAACTCAACCGGGATCAGGATCGGCTTTACGAAGCCGGGGACACCCGGAGGGTTGAACACGTGCAACCAGTGGTCCTTCGAGCCACCCAGCTGGGTCAGCACAAAGGTGATGGTTGCCAGCACGGTCGTGACCATGATGTTCGACGTCGCCGTGGCGCCGAAGGGCACGAGTCCGAGCAGGTTACACGTCAGAATGAAGAAGAAGGCTGTCAGGAGGTAGGGCAGGTACTTGTCCGCCTTGTCACCGAGGTTGGGCTTGGCAATCTCGTCCCTGACGAACATCACCAGCATCTCGAGCAGGTTCTGCAAACGCCCCTTGGGAGCGGAGGTCCGACCAACGCCGGCCTTGTACCGGTTTGCCATCCGGATAAACAGGAAGGCAACAATCAACATCCCGAACCAGGCAAACATCAGCTGCCGCGTAATGGACATGTCCAGGACGATGGATCCTGCGGCGGGCGTCAGGGCAGCGTAGTAGAAGTCCTTGCGCTCCTCAGTGACCTGCTCATCATCGGCGTGGTCTTCGTCGCCCGTGGCGGCGCCCTCTTCGTGCGAGGCGTCGTCCGCGTGATCATCCGTCGAAGCACCGTGTCCGTCATCAGCCCATTCGGCGATGTATCCGCCGGCCTTCACGGCTGCCGTGGAGCTCCAGAAGAAGTCCAGACCCAGGCTACCCTCAGCGTCCCGGACAATGAAGATGCGCGGCATCTCGATCTTGCCCTTGCCTCCGGTTCCGACCGGAAGCGGCGTCAGGTCCCAGTAAAACCCATCTGCCGAGTGACCAACGACATCTACTCCCTCACCTTCCTCGGCAGCCAGGGCGGTCGTGGGGCTCATGAGCATGATGGCCATGAGCGTCGCAAGAAGCGAAGTACCGAATCGGAACGACTTGATCATGTACGCTGGACCCCGTGGCGGGTCTGCTGTCTATGAAGGACCGTGATCTCCAGGACCAGCGCAATCGCAAAGATGGCGAAGAAGCTGGCGATGAAGACCGAGGGCTGCACGGATGTGAAAGCAAGCACGAGTGCGATGGCAATGGTGGCGACGAACAGCCGACCGATCATTCCACCGAACGCGACCATCATGAACACCTGCTGGGGGCGACCAAGCGCGAGGCGGTAGGTCAGGTAACTCAGCACTCCGTACACCAGACCGAATCCAATCCCCAGGCTCAAGCTCAGGATGTATGGATCAGTCAACTGCAAGGAATCGGGGTCAGATGATGGGCACTGCGAGCCCTGCTTTCGGGTAGTCCGGCATTCTACGTTAGACCACTTGAGAGGGGTTGCCGGTAGGGGTGAATTATGAATGAACGGACCCGCCGGAGGCAGTGAAATAGGTGTGAACGGGCCCGAAATGGCCCTTTTGCTCACGGCCTCTTCGAATTCGGGCCCGTTTCCCGCCAGCCCGTGTCACGGTCCCATTCGTCTTCCCATTCGTCGACGGAACCCTCCTTCTCATCCCAGTCGCTCTCGTCAAACTCTCGGTAGCTCTTCCCGGGTGCTTGGCGCTGACTACGGGCATTCATCTCCCGGACTACGCGAACCAGCTGCACAAAGAAGGCCACCATGCCGACTACGGCTCCGCCGACCAGGCCCCACGGCTCGGTGTCAAACCAGCGGTCAACCAGGAAGCCCAACCCAGTGTAAATCAGCACGGCCCCTGCCAACTGGAAGCCCAGTCCCAAGTAAGGGCTGGACTCCACCATGGAGCGCTGCCACCCTGGCCCCCGTGATTTCCGAGGACCTGTCATCGCGTCGGGCTCAGTTCTTCAGAGCGACCTCGCGAGCCGCCGACTGCCCGTTCTTCAGCGCCGCTTTGCGCGCCGGATCCAGACGACCCATGGTACAGGATCCTTCAAACTTGGCACCTTCCTCCACCACCAGGCGTCCGGTTCGGATGCTGCCATCCACGTGCGCGGTTCCCTTGAGCACCAATCGGTCCTCCACCAGGAGATCACCGTCGATACGCCCGGCCACATCCGCAGCGCGTGCCACCAGCTTGCCTTCAATCACGCCTTTCTCGGCAACGATGACCTTGCCTTCAGCCTGGAGGTCTCCCTTGATGCGCCCATTGACGCGAACATCATTCGTGCACTTGAACGTGCCTTCGACCTCGGAGCCTTCGCCGATCAGGTTGATCGTGGTGGGGTCGGGGGTGTGGGACTTGGCCATGTCAGGTCGCGAGGATTTTTTCCGGGGGCATCGCGCCACCCATTATAAGGTCAGGAGATACGCGGAGGGGTCCTGGGCAAGCCCGTCGCGCCACAATTCAAAATGGAGGTGCGGGCCCGTGGTGATCTCACCGGTATTGCCGGACATGGAGATGGGCTCTCTGGAAGCAACCCGGTCTCCTGCGCGCTTGAGCAAACGCTCGTTGTGCTTGTAGACAGACAGATAGCCGCCGGCATGCTGCACCGCGATGGTATATCCGCCGTCGTGCGTCCAGTCGGCCATCACCACATACCCGGCGCTGATTGAGCGGACGACGGTGCCCTCGTTGGCCGCTATGTCCAGGGCGTAGTGACCGATGCGCGGATCAAAGCCCCGCGTGGCCAGCCCTTCGATCGGAGGCAGGACCGGGAAGCGGGGTGCACCGAGTGCGGCCTGTGGCCCGGCCGCTGCAGGAAGTACCAGCCCCGACTCGATCGGAAGCGATCCCAGAGCGATGGCTGGTTGCTGATGGTCCTCCCAGTCTGCCGAAACCGGGTCTCCCTCGGCGGCCACAAGTCCCCCGGTATCGGGATTGTCGAGAGCCGGAGCATCCTGTCCCGGCTCAACCCGCCCCATCATGAGGTCGCGGATGTGCGTGAGGTAGGCTTCCTGGGCCGAAAGTGAATCTTCCAGAGCCGAGAGGCGAAGGCTGTTGAGCCGCGCCTCGTTCTTCATCTCCTCGGTGGCCAGACCGGGAAACAGCCCGCGGACCGGGGTGGCCACGACAAACAGCAGGAGCAGCAGGCCGACAACCAGGCTGATGCCCGTCGTGAGTCCCAGGACCTGTCCTGGTCGCACGCGGTAGCGACGCGGCGCATCAAGTCCATCCTCATCAAGAAGGATGACGTCTACGGCCTGACCGGCACTGCGGATGAAATCGCCGAGAAAGGAGAACATCCAATCGGGATGATTCGTGGGATGGCGCTCTACGAGACCGTCGTGAAGGCGGTTCCGCTCTTGCGTTTATTGACGAAGGGCACCTGGCGCGCTATATTGGCGGGCTCTGAAAGATTTAATTGGCTCTAGTCGCGGCAACACCGCGTTCCACCATGCCCCAGCATAAGTCAGCCGCCAAGCGAGTGCGGCAAACCGAAAAGAAGCGCGCCTCCAACCGTCTGCACCGCAGCCGGATGCGGACCATGATGAAGAACCTCCGCAGCACGGAGTCCAAGGATGAGGCGGGCTCCCTTCTGAATGATGTGAAGGCGTACCTGGATCGTCTGGCTTCCAAGCGGATCATCCACAAGAACAAGGCGGCCAACTACAAGAGCGAACTCGAGCGCCACGTCAACGCGCTGTAGAGACTTCGTTTCTCAGACTTTGAAGGGTCCGATTCCGTGTGGAGTCGGGCCCTTTTTCTGTTTGGGGCGGTCGGGCTTACACAGTCCAGTAGGTCAGCCAGAACAAGAGGAAGCGGTAGGCCCAGATCAGCGGGACATTCGCCACCGTGAGGGCCGAGGCTCTCAGGGCGGCTGCGCCTCGACCGTCTCCATAGGCCCGGCGAGCTGCCAGGTACAGGTAGACGACGATGAAAATGAGAGTGGACTGCTCACCAATGAAGTTCAGCAGCCAGTCCAGGCCGGGGTTGGCTTCAAGTATCTCGGAAAACTCCACTGGCCCGCCTGCCAGCCAGATCGCCAGCCGGGAGGCCAGCCCGACAAGCGGTAGATAGACGCAGCCCATTGCAAGCAGCTGCCACGACATGAAGTGCGTCGCGAAGACTGCATGATCCGCTGCCAGAGCATCCTTGCTCCTTACGAACAGTAGCCACAGAAGCACCGCAAAGCAGGGAATGAACAGCAGGATCAAACTGCGAGACAGCGTGCTGCTTCTCTGGTTGAACCTCTCCTCGTAGTCGCGGAATGCTGTACTGCCTCGCGACCGGTGGACTTCCGAGCCCAGGCTGTCTACGGACACTCCCTCCGCCACCAGAGTCTCTCTTAAATCCAGCCGGACCTGCTCCAACACCTTCCCCGGAATATCGGACCAGTCACTGTAAACTTGCCGTTCCATCTGGGAACGCAACGAGTTGTTGTAACCGCCAAATCCGCTGAACGGCTGCACCAGAAAGTACAGCACGTTGATCACGAGAAAGAGCCGCCAGGGATGTAGGTAGCGGACTCGCCGGCCCTCCACATGCGCCAGGGTCAACTCCCCGGGCTTGAACAGCAACTGCCTCACGCTGGACCAGAACTTCCCGTCAAGGCTTGTGATTTCTCCGAACAAGCGCTGTAGCAGGGCCCGAATCGTCCGATCCCTAGGGTCTATGCGTTGCTGCCCGCAGCGAGCGCAGAACCGGCCTGCTAGCGGGTCACCACAGTTCCGGCAGGCATCGAAATCGTCAGGCACCAGCTGTTCCATTGTTGGAATCTAGCCCGCATGAGTCTCAAAACAGTACCAGCACCCCTCAAAAAGACGCCTTTTGGCCGGTTTTCGGGAATGGCACGTTGCTTGGGAGGGCTTGGGATGACCAAACCTGCATTCATTCAACACCACGTGGTGTTATGCTGAAGACCCTTCGTCTTATTGCGCTTCTTCTCTTCCTGGGGTCACTCGGGACGAGCGATGCCCAAGCACAGGCCAACCAGTTTCGCGATTCCCGGGCCCACCTCGGCGTCGCTGCAGGTCTGTTCACCTATCACGGACCGATCAACCTGCTGAACCGGCGATCCGCCTCCAACTTCGTTCGCGAGAGCGATCCGGCGGCGGTCTTTTTCGGGTCCTTCCCCATCCGATCGGACCGGTTTTACTTCCGCGGGATGGTGGCCCTGACCAACTTCAGTCAGAAGGATGGCGAAGACCTCGTCGCCATGCAGCCGGCCCCCTCCAAGAACGAGTTCCTTACCTCCTTCCTGCTCCTCTTCGAGCCGGAAGTGGTGATGACCTTGACGCCAGGCTCCCGCTCGCGCTTCCTGCCTTACATCTTTACAGGATTCGGCGCCATGGTGGCGGATCCGTTCAAGTCCGAACCCAAGGTGGACATTCCAGGCACCGGCGTTCCAGGACCGGAGCGTTCGGTCTATCATCTGCCCATCGGAGCGGGCATTGACTACGCATTCAACGGATGCTGGTCCGTCTTCGCGGAGGCCAGTTGGCGATTCGACCTCAACTACGTGTGGCGGAACGAGGCCGACTACGACCCGCACAATACCTCCCTCGTGATGGGCGGTCTTCGCATGTGTCTGGCCCGCAAGAAGGTGCGCGCACCGGAGCCAACCAGAATCCCAGCTCCTCTTACGGTCCCGGCATACGCGCCACCGCTCCCGGAATCACCGCTGATCTGCCCGCTTGTCGAACTCAACTCGGTTTACTTTGAGTACGGCAGTGCCGAACTCACCGCCGAGGCCCGTGCACTCCTGGAC
>JABDJZ010000276.1 GCA_013003255.1 Rhodothermales bacterium | reverse complement strand
CCCCGAGAGGTATGCACCGATGATCCCCAAGGAACTCTTCAAGACCATCCGAAAGCTCGAGATACGTACGCGCGGTCTCGTGTCGAATATTTTCGGGGGCGAGTACCACTCGGCGTTCAAGGGTCAGGGCATCGAGTTCGCCGAGGTCCGTCCCTACCAGTTCGGGGACGACATTCGGAGCATCGACTGGAACGTCTCCGCCCGGTACGAGGAGACCTTCGTCAAGGTGTTCGAGGAGGACCGCGAACAGACCGTGATGCTCATCGTGGACGTGTCCGGCTCGGGTGACTTTGCCTCGCAGGGCAAGTTCAAGCGGGAAATGGCCGCAGAGATTTGTGCCGTCGTGGCATTCAGCGCCATTCAGAACAACGACAAGGTGGGCCTACTCCTTTTCTCGGATCAGGTTGAAGAGTTCGTGCCGCCCAAGAAAGGCCGGCGCCACGTACTGCGTCTTGTTCGTGACCTGTTCGCCCACGAGAGCGCATCCAGGAAGACGGATCTGTCGGTCGCCCTGAACCACGCACTCCATGTCCTCAACCGCCGGTCCATTGTGCTCATCCTGAGCGACTTCCAGACCGAGGGGTACGAGAATGCGCTCCGCGCTGTCTCGAGGCGTCACGATACCGTGGCCATCCACCTGATCGATCCCACGGAGGAGGCACTGCCCAATGTGGGCCTGCTGGAAGTGACCGATCCCGAAACCGGTCAGACCCGGGTCATCGACACCAGTGCGCGTGCGCAGCGCAGCGCCTACTCCGATGCCGCTGACCGTTTCCGGAATGAAACCAGCGCCCTGCTGCGGCGCGTTCGCGTGGACCGGATTGAAGTCCGGACCGACGAGGGCTACGTCGAGCCCCTGGTGCAATTTTTCCGCAGACGAAACCGAAGGCGCGCAGGATGAGCCGAACTCAAGCGCTGCTCACCACGCTGACGGTTTCCCTGCTCCTGCTCCTGACCGGGGCGCCGCAGGCGCAGGCGCAGACCGTTCGCGTACAGATTGATACCGATACCCTGGGAATCGGTATTCGCCAACAGGCCACCGTGACTATCCGTCACGACGGGACGCGCTACGCCGTCTTCCCCGACGCCCTTCCCCAGGAGGTCCCGCCCGGATCCGTCGGCCTCGCGGGCCATCTCGAACTCCTGTCCAGGATATCCGCGGGTTCCCGCATGCTCGCCGATGCAAGCCAGGTGGACTCGGTGGTATATGAGATGACCACCTTTGCCGTGGATACGGCAAGCGTGGCCGCACAGGTCGGACTGGCCACGGAGCAGGACACCACGTGGTTCGCCAGTGTCCCGGGGCTTATCCCGGTCCGCTCCGTGGTGCCGGAAGACGCTCAGGACATCCAGGATCTTGCGCCGCTGGTGGAATTCCCGAGGGCCATCTGGCCATGGATCCTCGGCATCCTGATCGCGGGAATCCTGTTCTGGTACTTCTTCCTGCGCAACGTTCCGGAGGACGAAGAGGATGAGGACGAAGTCTGGGTGGAGCCGGCCGAACCCCCGTTCGACGAGGCCATGCGACGCCTGCAGGCCCTCGGCGGCATGACTGCCAGCCCGGACGCTGCCAAACCGTACTTCGTCGAACTCTCGGACATCGTCCGTACCTACATCGCCCGGAGAACCCGGGTACCGGCCCGTGAACTCACCACCCACGAACTCGTGACCGAACTGAAGCGCCGGCCGGTCCTGCGCGCGGAGCGTGTTGGTGAGGTCCACCGGGTTCTGAGCGAGGCCGACATGGTCAAGTTTGCGGATCAGCGTCCGGCAGCGGACCGGGCCCGACACACGCTGGAGCAAGCGCGTGCATCCATTGAACAGGCGGAACGCGACCTGGCGCCGGTTGCCGCAGAAGTCCCGGCCACCACAGTGGGAGGGGACCAGTGATGTTTCCCTACCCCTTCGCACAACCGGCCTGGCTCTGGCTCCTTCTAGCCATTCCCCTTTTCCTGGGGTGGCGTCTTTGGAAGTCCAGGTCAGAGAGTGGACTGCAGTTCTCGACGACACGTTTGGCAGCGGGCGTCAAGCCCACCCTGAGAGTGTATCTGCGTCACACGCCGATGGTACTGCGCAGTCTCGCCGTGGCGCTGGGCATTCTGGCACTGGCCCGGCCCCAGGAGCGCAATGTGACCCGCGAGCGGTTCGCCGAGGGCGTGGACATCATGATGGTCCTCGACACCTCAACCTCCATGCGTGCGGAGGACTTTCGCCCCAACCGGTTTGAGGCTGCCCGACAGGTGGGAGCGGAGTTCATTGACGGCCGCACGTCGGACCGCGTGGGGCTGGTTGTGTTTGCGGCCAAGGCGTACACCCAGGCTCCCCTGACGCTGGACTACAACTTCCTCCTCTCGATGCTGAATGAGGTTGAGGTGGGTGTCATTGAGGATGGAACGGCCATCGGAACGGCGCTCGCCATGGCCGTCAACCGCCTGAAGGACACCGCCGCTACCAGCAAGGTCATCATCCTGCTCACCGATGGTCAGAACAACCGGGGCGAATTGAGCCCCGAGACGGCTGCCGAGGTCGCGAAGACCATCGGCGTGCGTGTCTACGCCATTGGCGTGGGAGCCCGCGGTGAGGCTCCCTTCGTCATCGACAACCCCTTCGTAGGTCGTCAACGCCGGATGGTGAAGGTCGAGATCGACGAGGAAATGCTCACACAGGTGGCCGAAAGCACTGGGGGCAAGTACTTCCGTGCCACCAACAACGAGGCCCTCCGGGAGATCTACGAGGAGATAGGGGAACTGGAAAAGACCCGGATCGAGGAGCGGGTGTACACGGACTACGAAGAACGATATCCATACTACCTGGTCCCGGCGTTCCTGCTTCTCCTGCTCGAACTATCGCTGTCCAACACCCTCTTCCGTCGCTTCCCGTGAACTGGCTGCACCCCATATGGCTCTGGGCCCTGGCGTCGGTACCCGCCGCGATTGGTCTTCTGCTGTTCGCGGCCTACCGCAGGCGAAAGGCCGTGGACCGGTTTGGAGACCGGGCGCTGGTCGAACGATTGGCCTCGGCGGTGTCTACCCGGCGCCGACGCTGGAAGGGTGCTTTCGCCGTACTCGGCATTGGTCTCATCAGCCTTTCGCTGGCCGGGCCGCGGTTCGGCACCAAACTGAGGGAAGTGGAGCGGGAAGGTATCGACCTCGTCGTCGCTCTTGATGTGTCGCTCTCGATGATGGCGGAGGATGTGGCTCCAAATCGGCTTGAGAGGGCGCGGAACGAGATCAAAAAGCTTCTGGACAACCTTCGCGGAGACCGTGTAGGCCTGGTCCTGTTCGCCGGGGACGCCTTCATCCAGACGCCGCTGACCACCGACTATGGTGCGGTCCGCCTCTTTCTGGATGTCGCGGACCCATCGC
>JABDJZ010000275.1 GCA_013003255.1 Rhodothermales bacterium | reverse complement strand
GACCCCACTTTCGCCAGTTGCACCTGGCCTACGACGATGCCGCTGCATCGCTGGACGAACCCGTGGACATGACCGCCGAGCGCGTATCCATTCTCGGTGGCGTGGTGGAAGGCACACCCCGCATGGCAGTCCGCACTTCCAATCTCGCCGACATCGACATCCGCATCACCGATGGGCTTGAGACCGTCAAGGCGTTGGCGGACCGTTGGAGCGAGACGGCCAATGTGATGCGAGACGCCATCGACACAGCCGCCGAGGCCGGAGATGAGGTCACCGTCGACCTGTTGACCGAGGTCACTCGCCTGCTCGACAAGCAGCTCTGGTTCATTGAGGCGCACCTCCAGTAGACCACTGCACTGCGCAGGTCTTGGACCCATCGCGTTGGCATGCGCCGACCGGTGTGAGCCTGACAATCAGGCACCCTACCTTTGGGGCCGCTGTCTTTTTGGACGGCGGCCCCATTTCATGTCGTGCCGCGGCGCCGAATCACGTTGATACCTCAAATAGGCTCCCCCTTCATTTCCCCGCTCTGATGACCTACATGTTTCGACGCCATTTCGCTGCCGGCTCTGCCGTTACGCTGCTCCTGCTGCTGCTCACGATTGCCGCACTGCCGACCACGGTGAATGCCCAAGAGGCGATGCCGATGGACTCCACCTACACGGTCGGCACTCTGGCTAATGGACTGACCTATTTCATCCGGGAGAACCAGCGGCCGGAGAACCGCGCGGCGCTCTGGCTGGCGGTCAATGCAGGGAGCATCCTTGAGGAAGACGACCAACAGGGCCTGGCGCACTTCCTGGAGCATATGGCCTTCAACGGCACCCGAGACTTCGAGAAACAGGAATTGGTGGACTATCTGGAGTCCATCGGCATGCGATTCGGCCCGGACCTCAACGCATACACCAGTTTTGACGAGACGGTCTACATGCTTGAGGTGCCGACAGACAGCCTGGAGGTCCTCGATCAGGCGCTGCTCATCATGGAGAACTGGGCGTCCGGCATCACGCTCGATGAGGAGGAGATAGAAAAGGAGCGCGGCGTGGTGCTTGAAGAGATGCGCGCCGGCAAAGGGGCCCAGGCTCGCGTTCGGGACAAGCAGTTTCCCACGCTGCTCAAAGGCTCGGCCTACCCTGACAGGATTCCCATCGGCACGGAGGAGGTGCTCTCCACGGCACCCACGGAAGCCTTTCGGCGGTTCTACGAACGCTGGTACCGGCCCGACAACATGGCCGTGATTGCGGTAGGCGATTTCGATGCCTCGGACATTGAGCGACGAATCACGGAGCGATTTTCGGGAATCGCACGGCCCGAAAGCCCCCTTGATCGTCCCGATCATCCCATTCCCGCCCACGACGAGACGCTGGTGACGGTCATTTCTGATCCCGAATTGACCAGCACGAGCTTTGTGGTTTACAACCTCTTCCCCAAGCGCACGGCGACAACCGAGGCCGACAACCGGCGAGCTTTTGTCGAGGGGGTTTACCACGGGATGCTGAACCTCCGGTTCGCCGAACTACGTCAGGAGCCGGACGCGCCATTCCTGTTCGCCGGGTCGGGATCCGGTTCGATGGTGCGCGCCACGGATGCCCACGTCCAGAGTGCGCAGGCCAAGGAGGGCCGTGTCCTGGAATCTCTGGAAAAAGTGCTGACAGAGATCGAGCGCGTAGACCGCTTCGGGTTCACGGAGTCCGAGATTGAGCGGGCGCGAACCAACGTGCTTCGGGGCCTGGAATCGGCGCTGGCGGAAAAGGACAAGCGACCGTCCGCACGGCACGCGTCGGAGGCCCTTACCCACTTCCTTACCGGGGCCGCCTTGCCGGGACTCGAGTTCAATGTCGAGCAGGCGCGTCGGGAGCTCCCGACCATCACCATTGAGGAGGTCAATGCGCTCGCCCGACAGACCACGTCACAGGGATCCCGGGTCATCGCCGTCACGGGCCCGGACAAGGAGGATGTCACCCTGCCGACCGAGGAGGAGCTCCTGGCAGTCTTCGACACGGTTCGTGCGGACACCAGCATCGTGCCTTGGGAAGACAACGTGCTGGAGCAGCCGCTGGTATCGGAAAGACCACGGCTCGGCATCGTGGTGCGGGAGCGCACCCATCCGGACATCGGGGTCACGGAGTGGGAGTTGCGGAACGGAGTTCGGGTGGTGATGAAGCCGACGGACTTTCAGAACGACGAGGTACTTCTCCGAGCGTTCAGCCCAGGCGGCACCTCGCTGGCGGATGATGAGGCCTACAACACGGCACGCTTTGCAACCAGTGTGGTATCGGCAGGCGGGCTGGCAGACTTCGACCCGATCCAGTTGGGCAAAGCGCTGACCGGCAAGATTGCCTCGGCATCTACGAGTGTCGGCGGCTTCGAGGAATCGGTGCGTGGCAGAGCCTCTCCCGAGGATCTCGAAACCATGTTTCAACTGCTGTACCTCAAGTTCACGCAGCCCCGACTGGACTCTGTTCGGGCACACGTCTACCT
>JABDJZ010000251.1 GCA_013003255.1 Rhodothermales bacterium | reverse complement strand
CAGTCCGGTGGTTCCACATACATCCCTCCGGAGATCGCATGCTGGTCAGTTCCACTCGCAAGTCCTCCGAAACCGACCAGCCCAAGGACCTGCACGTTGTTATGGGGGCGGTTGATCGGCTGACGAAGCAGAACTAGAGAGAGGGTGGCGACCTGCGCTTGGTGGTCAGGCCGAGGTCAAGTCCTCCAAATCCCACAGTGCCTCAGGAGCGAAGTCTGCGCCATTCGGCCAGACCACGGTTCCCGCTTCATCATCCACTCTGACCTTGCGAAAATACTCCGGGTCCTTCAGCGGCTCAAAGACTGGGCCCCGGAGCTTGGGGAAGACGTACACCTCCTTCTCGACTCCGTCATCGAACTTGAGCTTCAGGCAGTGGTCCGCGGTTGGTTCAGCGAACGTGATGTGCAGTAGGGGGTGGTAGGGACGTTCCATCTACTTGAGCGGGTTAACCTTGTTTAGAGCGCCTCCGTTTGCGGCTTGTTCCCAGTTGTGAAGGAGCTCAGCCTGACGATTGTCAAGCCACTTCCTCACCAACTTCAGCGCGCGAGGCGGAAGGCCGCCGTGGAGGATGTCCCCTGTCTGGATAATGACCCTCGCCTCATCTCCGCCGTACCGCGCATGGAAGTGCGGCGGAGCATGATCATCGAAGTACATGTAAATGGAGATACCGTAGAAGTAAGAGATGCGGGGCAAGAGACGCTCTTTTTCCAATAGAGCGTGTGATTTCCAGGTGTGTAACGGCCCGGCTCAACGTCAGGATTTCCAGACAAGCCAATCGCCAATCCTGACTCCAGCTTGACAGGCGCGTACATCCCAACGCGTACTATGTGGGGAAGTAGCAGACGGAATGCCCCTCGTCAAACGCATCTCTCAACACGTACCAGCGGTATTCGCTGCCGTCATGGTGCTGTTCGTCGGTGCGCTCGCGTGGTCCGGCTGGACGCTCATCCAGCAGGACGCGGAGTTGGTGGACCAGCGGAAGAGAGACCTGGCCGAGGCAGCGGTCACTGATGCGACGGCCTGGCTGACGGCCCGAATCGACGAAGACGAGCAGCGACTAAGACAGCTCCTCAGCGACCCACAGCCTGATCCGCTCATCAGCGGGGCTACCGATCAGGTGACTCTGGTGATGAGCGGGCAGGGGTTCCGCGTAATTCCGGACTCGGCCCTCCGGTACTATCCGGGGGTGAGCCCCGCAGACGTGATCGACACCCGACTGCAGGCCGCCGACCGGCTGGAGTTCGGGCAGCAAGCCCTGGATCGGGCCGCCTCGCTCCTGGAGGGCCTTACGAATGCAGACCCGGCTACCCGTGCCGGCGCCTTGGTCCGGCTGGCCAGGATCCGAAGAAAGCAGGGTCGGCAGGAGGAGGCCCTGAGCTTGTATCGGGAGTTGACCACGCTCACCGCAGCGTCCGTTAGGGGCGTGCCGGCGGCTCTGCTGGGACTGTATAGCCAATGCGAAATCCTGGACGGACAGGACTCTCCCGAATTGCTCGCGGAAGCCGCCGCAGACTTGGGGGCGGCGCTGTCCAAGGGAGGTCACCCGATCGCCAAGGCCACCTACTTGTTTTACCTGCAGTCGGCAGTGGAATGGCTAGACCGCTCGGGCAACACCGACGCAGCGTTGCGGGCTCGGCTTCTGGCCGACACCCACACACCATCCGAAGCCGCCATCATGCTCGTCAGAATTCGGGACGACCTGATGTCCGGGGCAGAGGCATCCGAGGGAATCCGATCGGCTAGAATCGACGGCGATCTGGTCGTGCTTCAGTGGGTCGGGTCAGAGGGCATCTTCGCGGGGAGGATCAGCACCGCGGCAGGACTTCAGAACGGTTGGATCAACGAAGCGCAGGCACCCGGCAGGGGTCTTTCGATATCCGATGATTCCGGCAATCTGCTGTTCGCCGTCGGCACTCCGTCGGACAATATCCTGGCGACGCGAACCTTGGCTTCGGCCGGACAATCGTGGACAGTGACCTCCTACCTGACCGACGCGTTCCCGATCGAGGCGGCGAATCGCAGTCGGCGCCGGATCCTACTCGCCATCCTTCTGCTCGGCATCGTGATGGTCGCGGCTTCCACCCATTTTCTGTCGCGCGCGATGCGCCGGGAGGTTGAGGTAGCGAAGCTGCAGTCAGACTTCGTTTCCGCGGTGTCGCACGAATTCCGGACACCCCTAACCTCCATGCGGCAAATCACGGAGATGCTGTCC
>JABDJZ010000249.1 GCA_013003255.1 Rhodothermales bacterium | reverse complement strand
TCTCAAGTCTTGCGAGACCGCGAAGGAAGTGTGCCTCCCCATGGAGACTGGTCTCGGCCGCAAGGGCGTCCAGGAGGTCAGCGCCCTCCCGGAGCAGGGAAGTATCACCTCGTTGGCGTCCCAGGATAATCAGCGCCATCCCGCGGTAGGCCGTGTCGTCTCCCTCCGGCCAGTACGACTCCAGCGACGCGGATGCGCTGCTCGTGCCTGGACGCGGGTCCTCTCGGGTCGACACGACCCGAATCCGGTGGTCCGTAAACGATGAATGCGGGGCCTCGGAGGCCTCCACGCGGGGCATGTGACAGTCCACGCAGTTGGACTCCACATCGGGGTGCGCAGGCAAGACGGCGAGTTCCGGCCCTGCGTGACAGGTGAGACAGGTCTGGTTGAAATAGTCGGGGCCCGCCGACCTGAATCCCTGGTGCGGATCGTGGCAGGTGGTGCACTCAAAGCTCCCCCCGGCGGCAACGGTCTCAAGGAAGCAGGCACTCTGTTTCATTCGGTCCGCGTGAGAGATCACGCCGATCTCGGCGTCGGTCTCGGGCTCTGGGACCGAATACATGGCCACGAAATCACTCAGGTCATGGGAAGGCCGGAAACCGAAGGGCTCCTGTCCGGCCTTCAGAACCGATACTGTGGTGTGCAGATGGCACTGCTGGCAGACATCAAGTCGACGATCCAGACTCAGGTGGGCCGGATTGACGATGGTGGAATCGATCTCCGACAGGGGCTCAGGTACGGCCAGTCGCTCCGCTACGTGAAGGGCGCCCGGCCCGTGACACCGCTCACAACCAATTCCTTCGGGGATCTCGCTGAACTTGCCTCCAGAGAACGGCTCTGACGGCGTATAGTCATTGTGACACGCCATGCATCGCTCAGGCACCGTGCGGTCGAATCGCTTGTTCGCTACCTGATACCCTGGACTGAAGTCCCAGCGCCCTTCCTGTGTGTACCAGGTCAGGGGCAACTGATGAAGGAAACCCTTGCTCTCGTCGAAGTAGGTGCGCGCCGCGGTGCCGCTGCCCATCACGTACTTCATCTCGCGAGCCAGCGTGTGGATCACTCGGCCGGCACCATCCACGAGTTCCTCCACCTGCACAACCCCGGCGCCGCGACGCTCCGCCCGATACCGGTAGCCCTGCTGCGTGTCGGTGATCCACGGACCGGGTAGGGTCTCGACTGTGTTTTCCGGTGTCAGGCGATAAAACGAGTTCGCCATCCCGTGGTCCTGGAAGCCGGCGAACTGGTCCTCGTGACAGGAGGCACAAGCGGCCGCCCCCACGAACTCGATTCCGTCTCCAACGTTGAGGAACGTCCCATCACGAATCGCCGCATCGTCACTTGCGGACCCGCATCCGATCAGTACCCACACCAGTATCCAGCCCGCGTGCCTCATGGAGGACGCAACGCTGGGGAGCGAGGCTCGTTTCGGCCGGAAGACGTTCGAAGTGGTCATTGGTGCTCCTCGGAATCCTTGCGCTGGGCCCTCGTTCCGCAGCGGCCCAGGTTTTCGTGGAGCGGGGCGTTGAGGCGGGCCTGACAGCCGCCGTGCACACCACGGGTGTGGCCGTTGCGGACTACGATGGGGATGGAGACCTGGATCTATACACCGTGGCGGCCTCACAGCATGTGGATGGGCAACCGGACACCTATTCGCGCCTCTTCCGGAACGAGGGTGACGGGACCTTTCTGGATGTGACGGAGGTCGCCGGAGTGCGGGCTCCGGTCTTCGGGTTTCCAGATCGGTACATGGGCAACCGATTCGGAGCTTCCTGGGCCGACTTTGATTCCGACGGCGATCCCGACCTGCTCATCACCCAGATCGGACCGGAGATCCTGTTCGAGAACAACGGAGATGGCACGTTCTCGGACATCAGCGATCTCGCCGGAATCAACCGTGGCGCGCCCCCCGCAGATACCACGGAGACGGCAGGCGCCACCTGGTTGGACTATGACCGCGACGGGCTCCTCGATGTCTACCTGAACAATTGGAACGGGCCGAATAGATTCTACCGCAACACGGGTGGGGAGTTTGAGGAGGTCGGAATCGCGTTGGGTGTAGCCGACACCAGCCGCACGTGGACCACGATGCCGCTGGACGCCAACCACGATGGGTGGCCGGACCTCTACCTGGCCAACGACTTTGGTCCGAATGCCCTGTATCTCAGTCAGGGCGGGCAGTCGTTCACGGATGCTACCCTGGAATACCGTGTGGGTGACGAGGGGCACGGGATGGGCCTGGCGGTTGGCGACATCAATGGAGATCTGCTCCTTGATCTCTACGTGACCAACATCGCCCAGACCATCTATCAAAACGTCCTTTTCGTCGGCCTTCAGGGGCCGCCCTATGAAGAGGTTGCGTCGTTCCTGGGGGTT
>JABDJZ010000239.1 GCA_013003255.1 Rhodothermales bacterium | reverse complement strand
GCACTGATCATCCCGCTGGCGGTAGATGCGGACGGCGCGCTGTGGTTTGAGGAGCGGACGGATGAAGCTCCCCGACTCAAGGTCTATTCCGGGGGCGCGGTCCAGACGGTGGGTCTGGGCGTCCCGGAGATCACCGTCTATACATCCATGTTTCAAGATCGAGAGGGGACAATCTGGATTGGGAGTGACCGGGGCCTCTTCGCCATCCGCGAATCGCCCCTTCGAGTCGTCGGCGCAGAAGAGGGTCTTCAGGCACCGCTGGTCAAAGCCATTGCGGAGGACTCGGACGGCTCGCTACTCGTCGGAACCTGGGGAGGAGGTGTCGCACGTGTCTCCGCGGGCAGGGCGTCGCCAATTTCAAGCCCAGAGCGGCTTATCCACTCCGTTGGCCGTTCGGATGACGGGGCGCTGCTGCTGGGTGCTTCTACGGGGGCGTACTCCCTGGCGGCGGAACGGACGATACAGCTTTTCCCTGGGCTGGCTCGCGCCATCGTGGCCTCCTCACCCGGGACCGTTCTGATTGGAGGCGGCGGACTGGCCGAGGTCTCCGGGGGTGAGGCCCGGGAGGTCTCTCAAGAGCCAAAGGTTTGGGCGCTCTTGGCGCAGCAGGATGCCGGTGCCTGGGTTGGGACGGAGCGCGGACTGTATCGGTACGAGAGTGCTGCACTTTCGGAACCCGTGGTGCCCGAGGCCTGGATAGTGTCGCTAGCTCCGCGAGATGGAGGGGGGCTGTGGCTTGGCTCAAATGGCCTGGGACTGGGCCGGTTCATGGATGATCAAGTCCAGTTCATTTCGAGCGAACGGGGCATTCTCAGTGATGGGGTTTGGTGCGTTCTGGAAACCCGGGATGATATCTGGTACAGCACAAACGTTGGCGTGGGTGTTGTTCGGAAAACGGAGCTGGAACAGGCACTCCAGGTCGGTTCAGATGTGGTGTCCCGGTCGTTCACGGAACTGGATGGGCTTCCTTCCCGAGAGTTCAATCGAGGGGCTCCCTCCTGTCTAGAGGACCGTTATGGTCGGCTGTACTTCGCCTCCATCGAGGGACTGGTTGAGATCGACCCCGAACGCCGGGGTATGCCGGAGGCCAAGGCCGAAGTGCGCCTGGTTAGCGTGGAAGTAGATGGCCTTCCCGTTGAACTCAACGCAGACCTGTCACTGCCGCCGGGGAGTCACAACATCACCTTTCGCTACACCCTGCCGACTCTTTCGGCGCCGACCCAGGCAGTGTTCAGATATGGATTCGGTGCGTCGCCCGAAATGGGTGCGTGGAGTGGCGAGCGCGTGACGACATTGACCGGTGTGGGAAGAGGCGACTATGTCTTCGCCCTTGAAGGGAGGGACGCCTGGGGGAGGCCATCGTCCAACCGGGCTTCCATCTCGATGTCGGTCGCGCCCTTTTGGCATCAGCGGATGGATGTGCGGGGAGCTGTTGGGCTATTCCTTGTCGGCTTGCTTGGGGCCGTCGTCTCCACCATCTCGAAGGCTCGGCAGGTGAAGGTGCTGAACGAGGAAAGACTTCGCATTGCCTCTGACCTGCATGACGAATTGGGAAGCAAATTGGGGGCAGTGACCCTCAAACTGGACCTGTTAGGTTCAGAGGCGGAGAGAAGCCCGGTCGACCCCGCGAAGGTGTCCGGCTTGGCTACGTCCCTGCGCTCCATCTCCGCACAGTTTCGGGACATTGTCTGGATGATCAATCCAGAGCACGACTCCGACGAGCGCCTGCTGCTCCGGATGCGGGAGCACGTCGCAAAGACACTGGCCCCGGGCACCTGGGAATTTGATTGGTCCATCGCCGGCAGGAACAGGACGTTGGATGCCTCCTGGCGAAGACACCTGTTCCTCGCGTTCAAGGAGGCGCTTTACAACGCGCAGCGTCACGCTGCCGCTGAGCGCATCTCCATCTCGGCGCAGGCTGGTCGAGAAGCCTTCGAGTTTGAGATCGCCGATAACGGAGTGGGGTTTGATCCTGAGTCTGACTCACCGGGAAACGGGCTGGATTCGATGGCCCGAAGAGCCGCGGAGATTGATGGCCAGATTCTCGTCGACTCTACTCCGGGAAACGGATGTCGCATTCAGTTCCGAGCACCATATCCCCGAACTTGACGGATAGGCACCATGTGAACTGCCCGACGCCGGCCGTAACGTGTCACATAGCTCATTTGCGTTCGAAAAAGGATGCGCACCAACGAGATCGCGATCTGGCTGGTTGAAGATGACCGCGAATACCAGGCTTCGTTTCTGGAGGTTATTCAAGCCAGTGGAGACATCGTCTGCCAGGCCACATTCGGTTCGGTTGAGGCGCTACAGGGCGGCATGGACGATTGCCCAACGCCCGACGTGGTGCTGATGGACATTGGCCTTCCGGGTCTGGGAGGGATCCAGGGGGTTCGGTGGCTCAAAGAGCGGCAGCCGGACGTGCCGGTTGTGATGATTACCGTTCAGGACAGCTCCAGCGTGATTCTGGAGGCTTTTCGCGCCGGAGCATCGGGGTATATCCTGAAGGACACGAGCTCGTCCAGGATTCAGGCCGCCATCCGGGAGGCCGCGGTGGGAGGGACTCTCATGCCGGCGCCTGTAGCCGAAAAGGTCCTCGGGCTTTTGGGTGGACAAGCATCCAGTTCGGAATTCGGGCTGACCAGACGGGAGAAAGAGGTGCTGGCCTTGATGGCCGACGGACTTCCACACGCCCTCATCGGCGAGCGATTGTTCATCAGCAACCACACCGTGGACAACCACCTCCGATCCATCTACCGAAAACTCCACGTGCACAGCGGGATTCAGGCGGTGGCGAAGGCGCTAAGGGCGGGAATTGTCTGACAGGAGCCCCACCCTGCTCTCCCGGGCGACTCTGCTCGCAATCGGGCCTCAGGTCGGGGAAACGACGGATATCCGCCATGCCGCGGGTACCGGCGGCTTGGTAGTCTTCCAGCAGTTGTCGCCCCCGGTTAGTTGGTAACGATTCAGAATTGGTGAGGGGATGTCTGGAGCGGGCCGCCGGAAGGTGGTCCGCTGCGGGCGTTTCAGCTGACTATGGAACACCTGCCGAAGTTGGTTCTCGTCTTGTCCGCCTTCGCCTTCACCGTGCTGCTGGGTGTGATTCTGCGTGTCTCGGCGAGGTCGACGGACGATGGAAAGAGGCGCTCCCGGGAAGACAGGTCTGTGCAAAGGCGCCGCCGACCAAGGCGGTCTGATGAGGCGCCGCGACCCTGAGGAAGGTGCACGCGGGCCGTCGCCGGCGGAAACAGACTCGTCTAGTTGTGGCCGGCACTTCCTTCCCCTACGTCGTAAACAGATCCAGGATGTTCTCCATCTTGCTGACCGACGTCTTGTACAGCTCGGTGTAGCCGCAGCGCTGGCAGGAGACGGTATGGAATTTCTTGTTCTCGATGTCAAAGATGGACGCGAGGCCGCCACCCGAGGCACGGAATCGGTCGGTCTCGAAAGAGTCGTTGTCACATTTGGGGCAGCGCCAGTTGGGATGCTGATTCACGGGGGTCAGGGTTTGGTTTGGCATTAGTACGCGAAAGCAGTCCACCAGGGTGCAGGGGCCGGCTTCAACCTTCGTATATCGTACAATGCGGCGACCAATCCGCCCCACGCCATGCCAGTCGAAAAAGTCACCCCGGTCCTCAACGTCAACGACATCGGGCAGAGCTTCGCCTGGTTTGAACTCTTTGGATGGGAGCGAAGCTTCAGTTGGAATCAGGCAGGGATGATTGCACACGCGGCTGTAGCCAATGAGCACGGCGAGGCCGATTTCGGGGGCGTGCATCAGGGCGAGGTAACCGTGTTTCTCTGCCGGGGGGCACAGGGGTCACAGGGGACAAAAATGCCCTCCCGTCCGGGAGCCGATGACACGGACGGGGTC
>JABDJZ010000095.1 GCA_013003255.1 Rhodothermales bacterium | reverse complement strand
CGGGCATACAGTGTGTCGGCGAATACGGGATGCCTGCCCCAACCTTCCGATTGTGATGCTGACGGCACTGGACGCCGTTGAAGACCGCGTGGCGGGTCTCAGGGCCGGCGCGGATGATTACCTTGGCAAACCCTTTGCCTTTGAGGAACTGCTGGCCCGCATCGAGGCGAACCTGCGGCGCGCGGCCCTCGCCGCCGCGAGTCTCCGTGCCGAGACTCGGACAGTGGTGGGAGACCTCGAACTGGATTCCAGGGCCGGCACAGTCGCCGCACCGGTGGGCGTGCTCTCACTGTCGCCCCGGGAATATGCCCTGCTGGCCCACCTCATGCGCCACGCAGGTGAGGTTCGGTCCAGGTCCGAATTGCATCGCGATGTTTGGGGAAACGACTTTGATCGGGGTACCAACCTCATCAACGTCTACGTGAACTACGTCCGAACCAAGCTTAGAGAGGCCGGAAGCACCGCGGCAATCACCACCATTCGAGGGTACGGCTATCGCCTGGATGCAGAGGTTGAGGCCACTTCGGAGAGTGAACCCATTGCAGGGGACCTACTGTGAGCCGCACAGAATCCGGAGCCTCCGGCCTGCCGTTCCGCTCGAGGCTTCTGCGCCTGATAGTACCGGTCACCGTCGCCACGATTGGCGTCCTCTGCACGGTGGTCTGGTTGGCGGCCTACGCCGGTTACGCGGCCCAGGCGCAGGCAGTTCTTGATGCCGAACTGCGCGATGTGGCCTTCGCAGTTTCGATCGGGGGGACGCTGGAGGCAGACCGCTACCGTTGGGGCGAGCCCCACCACGTGAGCGGTGAACGTCGCCTCGATCCCATGTTTCTGCAGGTGTTTGACAGCACCGGTCAGATGGTCCGGGAGTCCTTCAACATCGAGAGCCTTCCAGACTACCCACAGGAGTGGCTTGGAGAGGACGTCCTTGACAGGCCTGCCGTCCCGCGGGTCCGCGAGCGCACGACATCCGGACAGGCTGTCTACGTTTCAGGCATGGCCATCAGGTCCCCTGAAGGCGACATGCTGGGGTTCGCCCAAGCAGGCCGCTTCGTGCCCAGCGAACGCGCGCTCCTTGATAGACTGGCCATCATTCTGGCTGTTGTCTTTGTAATCTTCGCCGGACTGCTGGTTGGGCTGGTGCTTTGGTCAACCGGGCGTTTCGTCCGCCCCCTGGAGGAGATTACCCGGTTTGCCGATCGACTCAGACCCGGCACGCTGGATGAGCGGCTGCCTCCTCCCAATACTGCGGACCGCGAAACCGTGGTTCTGTCGCGCACCCTGAACGGTTTGCTGGACCGCGTTGAGGCCGGAATGAATGACATGCGGGAGTTCACGGCAAATGCGGCCCATGAACTGCGGACACCGCTCACTGCGCTGCTCGGCCACGTGGAAGTTTCGCTCAGGCGGGAGCGCCCGGCATCAGCCTACAGGGAGACGCTGGAGTTCGTCCGGGACAAGCTCGAAACCCAGCTCTCGACCGTCTCCTCGCTCTTGCTACTCGCTCGTCTTGACCGAACGCAGCAGTTGACGGAGGTCGAACCCATCAGCCTGGTTGTGTTCTGTCAGGAGGCCGTGGAAAACCTGGAATCCATGGCCGAAGGCCGAGTACAGGTGGAGGCCGGTGACGGGGTAGACTATGCCATCGAGGGGCAGCCTGACCTGATCATGCGCGCCTTGGCCAATGTGCTTGAGAACGCGTTGCGGTACGGCGGATCCAGTGCCGTTAGCATTCAACTGGAGGAATTTCCTCGTGCCTTTCAGGTCACGGTTCGGGACCGGGGACCGGGGATCCCTACTGAGGAGCTGGCCGGAATCCTGGGACGATTCGCCCGTGGGTCGGGTGCACCGGGCCATCACCCTCAAGGGGCAGGACTCGGACTTGCCATCGCGCATCGGATCCTGAAGATCCACGGTGGTGACCTGTCGGTGGAATCAGGTTCCGATGGCACTGCCGTCCGCATGCGGTTTCCCCGGTTCTGGACTTAAGTCAGGAGCCATGTTTTTTGGGCGGGACTCAATCCGGCTTAAGTCTGACCGAATTCAGCCGATAACAGGGGAGCGGAGGACTCTCTCCGTGCAAAAATCCTGTTTACGATGTCTCGAATCCTTTCTGCCCTCCTGCTTTCCGCGCTCACCTTTGGATGTAGCGATGGACTGACCCAAATGGAAGAATCGACCAGGCCTGTGGAGTCCACCAC
>JABDJZ010000195.1 GCA_013003255.1 Rhodothermales bacterium | reverse complement strand
GGACAGCGGTCGATGGCAAGGTCAGGGTGGGGCGAAGGGCCGCTCCGGCTGAAGCCGAGGCCGCTGATGTTGCAATTTGCGCGTCGGCGCTTCCGGGCGGTTGTGCGTGGGCGGTGGGCGCGATTGGGGAGGTGGCGGCCTCGAAGGCGGAATATGCAACGATGGCCTGTGGCGAGGTGGTCGTCGCGGGCGGGGCAGTTGCGGCGCCCGCGGTCGTGGCCGAGCTGGCGGTCATGACCTGCGTTGCGGCTGACTTCGGCGACGGGGTCGGCGCTATGGTGGTGCCTGGAGACATGGCCAGCGTCGTGGAAGTAGCCGCGGGCGCGGGCGTGACTGCGCTCACCAGCAGCGCCCCATGCAGCACCATCATTCCGACAAGGCCAGCGCCCCAGATAGTATGACGCGTAGTGGCGTTCAGCGATGACCTCTTGCCAAGGGTCTTGACGATCATCCATGTGACCCCCAGGATCACGGCCGAGCCCCAGAGTCCGTGCCCGACAACCGACAGGAGTGTCGATGCAGTGAGTTCAATCATGACGTTTCCTCATCGGTGAGGTTGTTGTCCAGCATCTCCCTGATCTTCGCGGCGTTCTCCGGCGTGAGTTCGTCCGCCTCGATAACGTTCATCAGGAGGAGTTCGGGACTGTTGTCAAAGAACCGGTCGAGCATGTAGCGGAGGGCGCTCTGCCGCGCCTGCCCAGCCCCCACTTTAGCGGTATAGACAAAGGCCCTGCCCTCCTTGTGATGGGTCAGGTATCCCTTGTCCTCCAGGATTCGCAGAATGGTCTGCACGCTGGAATAGGCCACCCGATCAGGACCCTGCAGGGCCTCCGTGACATCGGCCACGGTGGATGGTCCCCGCTGCCAGATGACCCGCATGAGCTTCAACTCGGCATCTGTCAGCGTAGGTGATTTGGGTCGGGGCATCAGGCGCCAAGTATTAATTCTTTAGTTCGACTATACGGTGGCTCGCGAGATAGTTGCAACTAATTTCTTAAAAGATGCCTGCGCCCGTCGGTCGTGCTATACTGACCGGCTAAAGAACCCGCACGCCATGACACGCCCGGTCCAGATCTCCCGCCCGCTGCACTTCCTGCCACTCCTGCTGGCCATCTCCATTCTGGGTTCACCCCGGGCCACGGCTCAGGAGCACCCCACGACCAACCCGGATGCCGCCACGTACATCCAGCCGCCGGCAGCCATCGCACAGGCGCTTCGAACGGACAAGAACTACGCGGTGCTTGACACGCCCAACCCCCAGGGATCGCACTTCCTGATTCGCCACCGGACCGAACTGTCCACGCTGGATCTGATGTCCCGAACCACCTATCGCCTGGGCGAACTCCAGCTGCGCCCGGCCACCGATAGGCTGTGGCGACTTGACACATGGGGCATCGACGGGGCCCAGGTCTTTTCTTTGGCCGATCGCAGGTATCGTGATATCACGCTACCCGACGGCTCCTTCGCAAGCGGTTTCAGATGGTCTCCCGATGGCGGCCAAGTGGCGTTCCTTGCGCATCTCCCATCGCACACGGAGGTATGGTCGGCCAACGCCTCGAACGGCCGGGTCCGGAGCTGGAGCAACCGCCGGGTGCTGGCCACGGTGGGCGCCCAAACCGGCGGCGAGCTTCAGTGGACGTCTGATGGAAACCTGATTGCCCTGTTGGTGCCGGCGGACCGCGGAGTTGAACCGCCTGAGAATCCTGTGCCCTCGTCCCCCATCGTCCGCCGAACCCGGGATGAAGGGGTTTCAACGCGCACGTACCCCTACCTGCTTGATGATGCCCACGACGAGAACCTCTTCGAGCACTACACACGCAGCCAGATTGCTGAGATCACATCCAACGGCTCCGTGCGACCCATCGGTGCGCCTGGGATGTACCAATCCATTTCCCTGAGCCCGGACGGTCAGTATCTGCTGGCCACGCGCATAGAGCGGCCGTTCAGCTACCGGACCAGCTATCGCGGCTTTCCCCGCCGAACGGTCATCGTGAATGTGGCTACCGGCGAAGAGACCGAGATCGAGTACGGACCGCTTCGGGAGGGCGGAGGCGGCGGTGGCGGTGGCGGCGGCAACGGTCCGCGCGCTTTCGATTGGGCTCCCGACGGCTCGGGACTGGTATTTCTTCAGCGGGCAGAACGGAGCGAGGAGGACCCGGACGCCACGAGGCCGGACAGGGTCATGCGGGCTACAGCCCCCTTTGACCTCGATGCAGCGACGGAGATCGTTTCCAGCGATGATCCGATTCGCTCCGTCCTCTTTTCCGAAGACGGCAGCCGGCTGTTCGCGACCGTTTCCAAGGATGGAAAGACCGGGATCGCCTACTGGGACCTGACCGGTGCCGAGCCATCCGGTAGCATCATTCAGAACTACCACGAGACGGACGATCCGCTCGCCCTTCCGGGCACGCTCCTCTCAATGCGCACCGCAAACGGGTTGGAG
>JABDJZ010000178.1 GCA_013003255.1 Rhodothermales bacterium | reverse complement strand
GTAGCGGGCTTCTATCTGATCCAACTCGGCGTCGGTGTAGACACGTCCCGTGACAATGTAGAACTGGCTTCCGCTCGATTCTTTCTGCGGATTCGGGGTCCGGGCGGCAGCAAGCGCGCCTTTCTTATGGAAGTACTCGGGACGAATCTCGGCCGGAACGCGGTAGTCCGGTCCTCCGAGTCCGTTGTTCAGCGGGTTGCCGTCCTTGGAGTTCGGATCCCCTCCCTGGATCATGAAGCGCGGGATCACCCGGTGAAACAGCGTGCCGTTGAGATAGCCCTCATCCACCAGCTTGCGGAAATTCTCCGCATGCAGCGGGGTGTTTTCGTAGAGGCGGACCGTCATCGCGCCCAACTGGGTTTCGATGACGAACTCGTTCTGGGGCGCCTTCTCGGCCGGCTCGCAGCCGACCAGAAGTGTAGCAAGGAGGACAAGGGGAAGGAATCGAATCATGGGTTCAGTGATCCGTTTGAAGCAATGGGGCCAGATAACGGGCAATGGCCGCCCGGAGAAGACGTTCCTGATCCTCTTCTGAAAGCACGGGAACGGTCCGGATCCGTGACCAGCCGGGAGGCTGATCGGTCCGGGCGTAGACGCCGATCCCGGCCAGCACCGCGTAGGTACCCTCCATGATCAGGTCCTGCTTCATCTCCTTTTTCAGGCGGACCTCAAAGTCGCCATCCCGCGAATCAATGCCTATCAAGAACAAAAGAGATTCCACCGACGGCTCCCGGCCAAAGCGTTGCTGGGCCCAGGCGCAGGTCCTCGCCCAGGACGCATCGAGCTCTGGATCCAGAATCAGTGACTCGATGGAGGGAAGTGACTCCATCAGTCCCCGCCCTCTGCGGGTGGCACCGGCAGGGCCTCGATGACACGGTCCAGAATCTCCATGGCATCCGCACTGGACAGTCGAGCCGTACGGCGTGCGATCCGAACGGTCTCCGTGGCAATGGCCACATAAACGGTGAGCAAGTGCGGCGCCCGCTCCGTGAGCAGTTGGACGTGCCGTGTCACGGTTTCGATGTCGCCACGGACCACCGGGCCCGTCAGTGCGCGGTCGGGACCGCGTTCGCGGATGTTTGCGACCGTGCCTTCGAGCAACGGCTGGAGCATGCCCACCAGTTCGCGCTCGCCCAGTCGCGTGGTCTGGAGTATTTCACGAGCCAGCGCCGCGATGGTCACGGTGAAGTTGGAGATCACGGACGCCGCCGCGTGTACCGCCACCTTGTCCTCGCGGGTTACCTGAACCACCTGGGCTCCAGCAGCCCCAAAGAGCTCGCGGGCCAGACGGCCTGCCGCGGCATCTCCTTCCACCGTCACAAACGCGTCTACCAAGGCGGCCGGCTGGGCCGGGCCCGGAAATGACTGCAGCGGGTGCACGGCAGCTGTCACGGCTCCGGCCTGCCTTAGCGGCTCGAGCACTTCGGATGACAGCGCCCCGGAGGTGTGGAACACCGTCCTGCTCTTCCATTCCACCTCGGTGGCTGCCAGGTCTCCGACTACCAGTCCTATCTGGCCATCCGGGACTGCAATAACCACCAATTCCGATGCCTGGCAGGCAGCGTCGAGGGGCGCAGCGCCCAGGTCATGCTCCAGACGCAACGCCTCGGCACGATGGCTTTCCGCCGTGCGCCCGAACACGCCGAGCATGCGCCAGCCTTGCTGCAGGAACGCCGCTGCGAGTGTCGATGCTACGGCACCCGCCCCAATCAGCGTGAATCCGCGGGTATGGGGCACGGCCATGGCTACGCTGAGAGGAGCGCGCCGATGTAGCCGGGAGCTTCGCCTTCAGGACCCGATAGCGCGGTGATCTGGATGCGCTGGGCGCGGCGGTGCTCGGCCGCCAGCAGGGCAACCAGGATGGCGCCGGCACCTTCCACTTCCATGCGATCGGAAAACATGAGCTGCATCAGTCCGGAGATGTGACGCTCCTCGATCAACTCCCTCAATCGGACCAGTTCGGCATCCTCGGCGCGCGTGATGTTCGCGCAGGCCACGATCAGCGTCGGCTGGTTGTACATGATCTCTCCGATGGCATGACCAAGCTCGCGACACAGGTCGGGGCTTTCGGCACCCATGACGATGGGTACTACGTCAAACTCGCCGAGGACGGTCTGCAGGAAGGGCAACTGCACGTCGATGCCGTGCGTGTGGAAGTGACCTTCGTCGCCCACGTAGATATCATCGTCCTCATCACACAGTTCGTCGCGAAGCCGGCCGCTGACCTTGACGTCGCCCAGCGGGGTCCGATAGGTATCAAGACTGCAGACGTTGATCCGCTCGAACTCGCCGTCGTGAGTAGGCGCGACCACGATTACGTGGCGATACTCCCTCCCCTTGATGGCCTTGAAGACCTCGGCGGAGACAGAGCCTCCCTTGACCCGGTTCGAGTCCGGAACGATGACGGCATGCACCCAACCATCGTCGGAGTGATCGGGCGCAGCGTCCAGCATGCGCTGGATCTGCTGCCTGAGTGGCGGGCCCTGCGTGGCGTATACCGCTTTTGCCGGCATCTGGTCTTTCAGGAATTGGTTTCGAGAATATCCTTGTCTACCAGGGTTTGCAGCACGTCGAGCAACTTGGGCTGGTCTGACAGAGCCTCCACGAGGCCATGGACGTTATCCGGGTAGGAAGGGCGCCACTCCAGGGTGGCGAGTACGGGTGTGGGAGCGGCCAACTCCTCGAGTACCTCCGGGTTCATGGCTTCCGCGAAACCCTCCCCGAATTGGCCGAACCCGTTCAGGATGAACCCGCGTGGGTGTGCACCCTGCACGAACATCATTCGCTGCGTGAGCAGGCAGTGGTTGAGGGTACCGCGCGCTGTCCGCCCAACAATCATGGACGGCAACCCGAGCCGTTCGAGCAGATCGATCATGTAGAATCGCTCCGCGATCGGGACCATGATGCCGCCGCCGTCCACTACCACGAATTCGTGCAGCGAACGCAGTTCGTCGAATGAATCCAGGATCCGCTGGATGTCAACGGGACGCCCTTCGACCCGGCTGGCCACGTAGGGGGCGGCCATGGTTTCGTACTTGACCGGCTCCGTCAGGTGACGATTGTCATTGACACCCAGCGAACTCAGTCGCTTCGCTGCCGACTCACCGGTGCCACCGGTCCGAATCGGCGTCATGAGGGTCGCATCCACACCGCGGGCGCGAAGGAGGCCCACCAAGCCGAGACCCACGAGCGTCTTTCCGACCCCGCGGGAGCTCCCTACCAGAAAGAGGCCGTTCGCCATTCAGGCACACACTTGAATCAATGGCCGAAAAGGTACCCCGGTTCGTGGCGGGCATCAAGCGGGTATCCGTGCCTGACTCGTATTCTCAGGCCCCTCCCCCAACCGTGTGATCGTGCGTTTCCCACTCTTGCTTGCCGCGGTATCCGTCCTGCTGTTCGGATGCGGACAACAGGAATCCTCTGCTCCAAAGCCCTCGGGAGCCTGGTCCTCCCTCCAGTGGATGAACGGGGTCAGGGCCTATCCGGCACAGGATATTCCAGGCGCGGGCTTCAGCCAGGCCTTTGCGGAGAAGCGCGGCGCGCGAAAAGCGGACATGGATGCGCTGGAACCGTGGGAGCCCCGTGGACCCCACAACGTGGCGGGCCGCATGCTTACGGTTGCGTTCAATCCGGAAAACACCCGGACCCTTTGGGCGGGTTCGGCCAGCGGGGGTCTCTGGCGGTCGTGGTCAGCGGGAGAGGGCACGGCTGCCTGGCACCGCGTTGAAACGGGTTTTCCCCTGCTCTCGGTTTCTGCCCTGGCCTTTGCACCCGGCGACTCCTCCACCATCTACATCGGTACCGGAGAAGTCTACAACTACGGCCAGGGCGATGGTCGCGGCGTTACCCATCGGCCAACCCGCGGGTCATACGGAACCGGAATCCTGGTTTCCAGAGACGGTGGACAATCGTGGAGCCGCAGCCTGGACTGGGAGGCTGAGCAGGGTCGCGGGGTCCAGATGCTCCGGGTCAATCCGGTGCGCGCAGAAACGGTCTGGGCCGCCACCACTGAGGGGACCTATGTGAGTTACGACGCGGGTGCCACGTGGCTGTTGGCCAACCCGGTGCTGATGGCCACCGACATCGCCATCCACCCCGCCGACACCAGCAGCGTCTTCGCGGCACACGGAAACCTCGGAAGTCCAGGACACGGGCTGTACCGCTCTGAAGACGGCGGCGCCTCGTGGGAACGACTCGCGGCCGGACTCCCTGCAACGTACCGCGGCAAGGCGCTTCTGAGCATCGCGCCCTCCGACCCCTCGGTGCTGTATGCCACCATCGGCAACGGATTCTCGAGCAGCGACGGCAACTGGCTGGTGCGCTCGGTGGATGGCGGCGACACCTGGGAGATACGCGAGTCGGCCACCAACTTCGTGGGATCCCAGGGATGGTATTCGCATGATGTGCAGGTCCACCCGTCGGATCCGGATTTCATCACGGTGATCGGATTCCTGATTTACACGTCCTCGGACGGCGGTGGAGTTCTGTTGCCCGCCACCGAATGGAACAGTTGGACCATTGCCGCACCCCAGGTTGGGCAACACGACGGCGCGTCCAACTACACGCACCCGGATCACCACGCGCTGGCCGTGCATCCCGAGGATCCCGACTACATGCTTTTTGCCACGGACGGAGGGATCTACCGAACAACGGACGGCGCGAGGAGCTTCCGTGCGCTCAACGGCGGCCTGCAGACCGTGCAGTTCTATGCCGGCATGTCCAACTCGGCCCGAGACTCCGAGTACGCCATGGCGGGCACCCAGGACAATACCACCCTGCTTTACCGTGGCACCGTTCGGTGGCGCATCCTGAGCGGTGGGGACGGCGCCTGGACGGCCATCGACCCCGGCCGGCCGAACCGGCTCTTCTGGTCCTCGCAGTACCTTGCGATGCGTCGCTCCACGGATGGGGGGATCAACTCCGTCTCCATCCGCCCTCCCGGCAACAACCGATTTACCGGGTTCGTGGCCCCCTTCATTCTCAGTCCCGCGGATGCGGACAAGGTGTACGCGGGGCGTGACCTGGTGTACGTCAGCACGGACCAGGGCGAAACCTGGGGTACCGGTAACCGCGGGAACGTCCTCACGGGTGAGCCACTGGTAAGCCTGGCCGGGTCCCACCAGAATCGGGACGTGGCCTACGCCATCACGGCACCCGGCAGCTTTGATCGCGGTCGGGTTCTTATTACCACAAACGGCGGTTCGGATTGGCGCGACGTCACAGGCCGATTGCCCGATCGCTACCTGGTGGATCTGGCCGTAGACCCGACCGATGATAGCCGGGTGTTCCTGACTGTGGCCGGCTTTGGGTCAGATCACGTCTTCCGGACATCGGATGCCGGCGCCAACTGGGAGCCCGCCGGAAGCGGCCTGCCTGACCTGCCCACCTGGTCGGTGGCCATTGACCCGGACTATCCGGATACGGTGTTCGCCGGCAACGACGTTGGCGTCTTTGTGAGCGAGAATGGCGGGGACACCTGGGGGCCCTTCGACGCGGGGCTGCCGGAGGCCATAATCGCGATGGACCTCAGCATTTCCACGGTGGAGCGAAAACTGCGCGTGGCCACGCACGGCAATGGCATGTGGCAGCGGCAACTGGATGGGGGCGAGAATCGAGAACCCGAGCTGCCGATCAATCAGGCGTTCGAAGTCCTGACCGTATTTCCCAACCCATCCAACGGTATCACCCGGGTAACGTTTGTTCTTGGCGATGCTCAGGACGCGCACGTTGGGGTCTACAACGCGGACGGACGCTTGAGCCTGCTGGTCCACGAGGGCCGGCTGGAGGCAGGTCGTTCGATGCTGCCATTCTCGACCGTGGATCTGCCCGCCGGCAATTACTTCGTTTCAGTACGCTCGGCTGAACTGGATGCCACGGTCCCGCTGGCCGTGGTTCGGTGAATCGCGGGCCGCACGAAAACCTGCGCCGCCACTTCCCGGCCGATCACACGCTCCTTGCCTCCCAGAGCCACCTTCAACGGACCGTTGAAGGGCTCCTTTTCCACCACCTGCACCTTGCTCTGCGGCAGGAGACCGGCGCCTTCGAGGTAGTCGAGCAGATCCGAATCGCCGTCGGAAACGTGGTGCACTACGACGTGCTCACCGGGCTCAGTCTCGGCAAGCGTCTGCGTGGCTGAGGCCGCAATCTTCCCGTCCTTGGTGGGGATGGGATGGCCGTGCGGATCATGGGTCGGGTAGCCCAGCATCTCATCGATGCGCTCTTCGAACTCCTCGGAGATGTGATGCTCCAGCCGCTCGGCCTCCTCGTGCATCTCACTCCAGGAGAAACCCATCACCTCTTTGAGGTAGGTCTCGAGCAGCCGGTGGTGTCGGATGATCTCCAGCGCCACCTGTGTGCCCGCCTCGGTGAGACGCACGCCCTGATAGGAGGCGTAGTCCACCAGTTCCAGGCGCGTCAGCCGCTTGAGCATGTTGGTGACCGAGGCGGAGGACACTTCCATCACCGCTGCGATGTGGTTCGTGGCCACGCGGTCCTCCCCCTGAAGCTTGTAGATGGTCTTCAGGTAATCCTCGACGGCCTGGCTCAGCATGCGCATGCGGACTAGAAATAGGTTGCGAAGCCCGCCTGAACGCCGGCCAGTCGAATGGGGTTGCCCAACAGGTCCGACTTCCAGTGATAACGGTAGTTCATCTTGAACACGGTTTCCGCATGGGGACGAAAGCTCAGTCCCAGGGCCACGGCCGTCTCCTCATCACCGATGCGCCCCCCCGTCCCGGAAAACGTGCCGACGTTGAGATCTGCGTACTCCACCCGCACGGCCACCGAAACCGTGGCGTCCTGAATGGCGCCCACCCGTCCATGATGGATGGGGTACACCGCGTCGAGAAAAGCGCCATGCTGACGGTCCCCGAATAGCTCGGACAGGCCGTTGGGCACGTCTATCCAGGCCATGGCGGCCTCCCCGGTGAGATCAACCGGGCCGACCGAGCCGGCATAGTCCAGCGTCAAGAGCCTCACCCGGCGCTTGTCGTCCACCTGGTCTCCCTCCACGCGCCACGTGTTGTAGGTGCCAGAGTACGCGGCCAGCCCCACCGTGCCCCACCGGGGTAGTCGGGCCTCAATCCGACCGACCACCGCAGGCTCCCCGTTGTTGTCTTCGGCGAAGGCCTCCTCGTCCCGGCCTGAGGGTATGTCCGTCCTGCCCTCGGTGTTGTTCACGATTCCGTTGCCGAGGCCGTTAACCAGATAGATCTGGTACCCGGCGTCAATGCCTCCCACCGGCACCCGTCCGTGCAGGCCGAAGCCCACTTCAGAGAGTGTGCTGGGAATGATGCGGGTTGAAACCAGCGGTCTGTCCACGAACTCCCAGCGCGGACTGTCATGGTTCTGGTTGAAAGTCCCCAGAGGGGGCAGGAGGATCCCTGCACGAAGCGCCATCTGCGGGCTAATCCGGAAATCGATCAACGCGGTCTCCAGCGCGATTTCCTCGGTGCCGTGTTCGAACTCCAGCTCGGAGAGGAACGTGATGCGGGAGCCGATGGCCGAATACAGAAAGATGTTGAACCGGCGCAGCTCCATCGAGAAGCCCTCGGAGATGCCATCTTCCACGACGTAGTTGGTATTCCCTTCCAGGTATCCCCCGATGGCGGTCGTACCGGTGCCCGCCACGAAGGGGCGATCATAGATCGGGTCGGTGGTCTGTGCCACAGCCGGCCAGGCAATCGCCGACGCCAGAAGTGCGATGAGAAGTCTCTTGTTCATGGCGCCGCAGACTCGATGATGAGATGATCAGCGTCCTGGACAACAGCGAACCGGGTCAGGTCCGTCGGTGCGGGCCCCTCCAGGACGTCACCGTCGAACGTAAAGCGGCTCCCATGGCACGGACAGGCCAACTCCTCACCCTCCGGGGACACCGTGCAACCCCGATGGCTACACCGGGTCGAGACGGCCGTGAACCCATCGGGGCTGCGCCAGAGGAAAATGGGGGCGACGCCGGCACCGACATCCAGCAACGCATAGTCCAGTTCGGCCAAGTCCAGTAGGTTTACTCGAAGACCCCTGTCTACCGGTTCGGCGGCCACGTATGGAAGGCCCGCGCATCCCGCGGCCATCGAGAGACACCCGATACCAGCCGTCACACCGGCCACCTGCCTGACAAATGATCTGCGATCCATCATAGCGACTCCAGGAAGGCGATGAGCGCATCGCGGTCTGCCGCACTCAGGCGGTTGTAGGCCTCACGGCTTCTGGCCGCCTCTCCTCCGTGGAGCAGGATGGCCTCTTCCAGCGTCGCAGCCCGGCCATCGTGCAGGTAGCGTGCCTCACCTCCCTGGGAATCGGCCGCCAACCCGATGCCCCACAGCGGAGCCGTTCGCCATTCGCTGGTGAGCGCGCCGCCCTCGGCATAGCCGTCATCCAGTTCGGGACCCATGTCGTGAAGAAGAAGGTCCGTGTAGGGGGCGAACGTGACGCGATCCAGCGATTCGATGGCCGACGGTCCGGTTCTGAGGGTGGGTACGTGGCAGGCCGTGCAGAGCGCCTCGGCAAAAATCCGCTCTCCGCGCTGGACCTGCGGGTCATCCTCATTCCTCCGGGGAGGCTCCTTGAGCGTTCGGATGTAGAAAACCACGCTCTGGAATTCGTCAGACTGGATCTCCGGATCCGGCGCAATGTCTCCCGTATCCATGCCGACCACCGGGTTGGTCAGATCCCGTGGCAGAAACTCCGTGGTCAGACCCATGTCCTGGGAATAGGCATTCGCCGTCTGGTGGACCAGGTCACGGGCCGCCGACTTCTTTCCGAAGCGCCCGATGTAGCGACCATTGTTTTCCCGCGCGGCCGGTCCCGGCGAGACCCAGGGCGGCAACTCAATCCATCCCGGCCGGCCGGAGACTCCATCGCCGTCGGCATCCAGCGGATCGGCCAGTTCGAGAAGGACATCGTCCGGCACGGCTTCCAGAAAACCCAGGCCGGTCACGGCGGGTGCCATGAGGCGCGTGACGCCCGTTGCCTCGCGCGGGATTCGCTCGGCCTCGTACCCGGCAACCGCCCTATGCTGTAACTGGGGTCCTCCGGCCTCCCGCATGGGGTCAAACCGGCCCCCGCGGAATTGGCCGAAGCGTGTCAGGGTGGTCACGTCGTGCCCCTTGCCATCGGCCACATGACAGCTCTCGCAGGAGGCGGCCACGAACAGGGGACCGAGCCCCTCAGCCGGGCTGAAGACGCGCGCAAAACCGGCATCCCCCTTCAGATGGGAGGCCATCTGTGCGCCGGACAGCCCTTCCAAGGGACCGGCCAGCACGTCTGAATCGTCCGGCAGAGACGGAGTCACGGCATCACAGCCGCCCAGGATCAGCGCCGCAACGACCAGAGCCGTCCCGGCGGCTCCGACAGTCCGTAAGGGTTTCATGGATCGGTCTTGCACTGAATTAGCCATGGCTAAAAATAAGATTAGGCTCCGAACAATCAAGCCAGAAGGGTTCTGGTTGCGCCAACGGCCCCGGCTACCATCGCATACACGGCCACCGTCAAATCAGAAAGGCGCCGGCGGCGGAGGTCAATCTCCATTGACCGGAGTGGTGCGGACGGCGATTTTCCGGCACACCAATAGTCGACCCCATGCGCCCTCTCCTAGCGATCGCTGCCCTGTTCCTGACTGGATGCGGATCCTCGGACCCCATTGCCAGCCCCTCCCTGGTGTCGCTGCATCAGCCGGCACCGGACTCCTTTCAGGTTGACATGGTCACGAGTGAGGGTCCTGTAAGCCTCCGTCTGTACCGGGACTGGTCGCCGCTGGGCGTGGACCGGGCGTATTACCTGTTCAAGAACAACTTCTATGAGGGCGCGCGATTCTACCGCGTCGTCGAAGGCTTCGTAGCCCAGTTTGGCGGATCGGGTGACCCGATGCTGGACGCGCAGTGGCGCGAGATGCCCATCAACGACGAACCCGTCCGAACCACCAATGCCCGCGGTACCCTTGCATTCGCCCGAGCCGGCGCCCGGACCCGCTCGTTCACCATGTTCATCAACCTCTCGGACAACCCCAATCTGGATCGGGACCGGTCCGCCCGCAATGTGGTTGGGTTTCCGCCGATTGGTCGGGTGGTCGAGGGCATGGACATCGTGGACCGCCTCTTCTCGGCCTATGCCAACGAACCCATGCGCACGGATCTGAGCGCGTCTACGCTGCGGACCGCCTATCCGGAACTGGATTCGATTGCGGTAACCTCGATCGCGAACACCTGGTAGAAACGTGGACTCCCTGGTTTAGAGGGGCGCGTTAGGGACGATACCGACCGGGAATACCCCTACCCGATCGACATGTCCCCTCAGACCGCCACTGAGCCTCGAGCCAGGAGCCTTGCCATCGCCCTGATGATGGTTCTCCTGATGGCTCCTCAGGCCTCCGCTCAGGAGTCCCATCAGGACCACGACCAGTCCGACGCCTTCTGGGCAGCGCTGGCCCGCAATCACTCCGGACGATACGCCATTGCCGCAGGCCCTCTCAAAGCCGCGAGCCCCGCACAGCTCACCGAACTCGGTACCTGGAGTTCGGTCATCGAATGGCCCCACATCCCCGTGTCCGCAGCCAACCTGCCGGACGGACGGGTGATCACCTGGGCATCCAATCTGAAGGACGGTTTCCCCGCCGGACCGGAGTACACCTTCTCGTCGGTCTGGAATCCGGAAACGAACAACTTCGTCGAGACGCCGAACCACACGCACGACATGTTCTGCAGCCACATGGTGATGCTGCCGGACGGAAGACTGCTGGTAAACGGGGGGCGGAACCACGTAAAGACCACGAGCATCTTTGACTTCACGTCCAACACGTGGTCTCAGGATTTCTCGATGAACCACGGGCGGTGGTATCCCACCTCCGTGGCGCTGCCGAACGGCCGCGTATTCACCGCGTCGGGGAGTGGGCAACCCAACGCCGCGGGCACCGCCGAGATATGGATCGATGGCTCGGGATGGTTTGAGCTCGGCAACGTCGACTGGGATCCCATAGCCAGTTCGAATGGGTTTGAGTCCCACTGGTGGCCGCACGTTTACGTGGACCCTCGGGGGGATCTGTTCCATGCCGGCCCCACGGAGGACATGCATCGAGTCACCACTTCCGCTTCCGGGTCCATCACGAACCTGGGACCGTGGCTCAATGACGGCTGGTACTCCAAGCATGCCGCGGTCACCATGTACGATGAAGGGCTGATCCTGATTGCCGGTGGAGCGACCGAGTTCAACGCGGACCCCAGCACCAACAGGGCCATCATCATTGACATCAACGGGACCACACCCGTAGTGACCGAGATCGCGCCCATGCAGTACGCGCGACGGTTTGCCAGTGCCATCATGCTCCCCACCGGAGAGGTGCTGGTCGTAGGCGGCAACACCTCCGGATTCAAGTTCTCGGACGAAGGCACCGTGCTTCCCGCTGAGATATGGAATCCCCAGACGGGCGCCTGGCGCACCGTTGCGAGTATCTCGGAGCCGAGGAACTACCACTCCATCGCTCTCCTGCTGGAGAGCGGCAAGGTGCTCTCCGCGGGTGGCGGCCTGTGTGGCGGCGGCTGCGCGGCCAACCACCAGGACGGACAGGTTTATACGCCCGGCTATCTCTTCAATGCCGCTGGCAACGAAGCGGCGCGACCGGAGATTGTCGCGGCCCCGAGTGCAGTGGGCTACGGCCAGAACTTCCTAGTGGAAGCCTCCGGAGACGTGGCGTACTTCAGCCTGATCAAGGCCTCAGCCACCACCCACGCTGTCAATACGGACCAGCGGTACCTCCGCATGGACATCGCCGGACAGACCGGCAATCAGTATTCGCTTACCTCACACGACAACATCAACGTGCTGACTCCCGGGTACTGGATGATGTTCGCCGTTGACGCGGCCGGGGTGCCCTCGGAGGCACACTGGCTTCTGGCTTCTCCAGACCTAACCCTATCCATCCTGGCGGTGGGTGACCAGGTTTCGCAGGAAGGTGACCTGGTGTCACTTCCCATCGACCACTTCGTGCCACCTGGCATGCAGGCCTCATTCTCGGCCGCGGGCCTGCCCCCCGGATTGGGAATCGATACCTCTTCCGGTGTCATCTCGGGCACCGTGGCCGCGGGTTCGGCGGGGCTCTATGCCGTCACCGTGACGCTGGAGGCTGATGCCATCACGGACCAAGTGTCGTTCAACTGGTCCGTTCGCGATGGAGGGACCGGCCAGATCCTCCGTGAGTGGTGGTCCAATGTGGGCGGCGACCTGCTCGAGGACCTGACCAGCGACCCGCGCTATCCCAACTCCCCGACGGGCACCAGCTTTCCGACGCTTTTTGAGACGGAAGAAGACATCTCGGACTTCTATGGAACGCGCGTGCGTGGCTACCTCCACCCGCTGGAGACAGGGCTCTACCAGTTCTGGATTGCCAGCGACAACCAGGGAGCACTCTACCTGAGCACCACGGCGAACCCGTCAGACGCTACGCTCATCGCGTCGGTACCGGACTGGACACGCTCCCGGGAGTGGGGCAAATTTCCGGAGCAGCAATCTGCGGAAGTGGTCCTCGAGGCCGGACAGATCTACTACATCGAGGCCCTTCAGAAGGAAGGCGGTGGTGGTGACCACCTGGCTGTGGCGTGGAGCACGCCTTCCCGCAACCGTGAGGTGATTCAGGGACAGTTCCTTTCGCCGTTCAATGGCGCACCCGCCATTGGCCAGCCCGCTGACCGAACGGATCCGGTTGGCGCCACGGTCTCCTTGGCGATCCAGGCCGGCGACCCGGAGAACGACCCGATCACATATGGCGCATCCGGTCTGCCGGACGGCCTTTCGGTCAACCCGTCCACCGGGCTTATCAGCGGCACGCTTGAGGAGACCGGGACCTTCAACGTATCCATCTCTGCATCGGACGGCGTAGGGACAGCCACCTCAGGCTTCGTCTGGACAGTAACCTCCGACGCGCCGCCTCTTGAGATCATCGCGGTTGACGCCCCACCGGTTGAGGTGGGAACGGAGGCTACCCTCGAACTCACGGTTTCCGGACCCCAGGGCATTACGGTGGACTGGGACTTTGGAGATGGCGCCTCCGCGACGGGCGCCCCATCCACGACGCACACCTGGGCCACCGCAGGACGATTCGAGGTTACCGCCGTGGCGCGCGTCGGTGCCGAGGTCCAGCAGATCAACTTCTTCCAGAACGTCTTTGAGCCGGTACTGGCTGGCCAGGCCTCGCAGTCTTCCACCATTGCGGTGGACGTCCTGGGTCGCGTCTGGAACGTCAACCCGGACAACAATTCCGTGACGGTAACGTCGCCGGGTCTCTTGACCCGGCTCGCCGAGATCCCTGTGGGTGAGGAGCCCACCAGTTTGGCCATTCATGACGGCAGTGTACTGGTGGTCAACAAGCGCTCTGCGAGCGTTTCGGTCATCTCCGAGTCATCATTGATCCGTCAGGCGGACCTTGATCTTCCTTTCGCCTCCCAGCCGCACGGGATCGTGGTAGCCGGCGGCCAGGCCTTTGTCACGCTTGAAGCCACCGGTCGGATTGCCCGTCTGGACCCGGCCACCGGTTCCGTGCTTCTCTCCGAGGACCTCGGCGCTTGGATTCGGCACCTTGCAGTGTCTGCAGACGGTGCCGAGTTGTGGGTCACGCGCTTCATCACGCCGCCGGTTGCGGGCGAAAGCACCGCGAGCGTCTCCACGGAAGGAGGTGGGGATGTCATCGTGCTTCGAACCTCGGATCTGGGGATCGAGCGTACGGTCAAGCTGGCCTACAACAACACGACCGATACCCCGGACTCGGCCCGCGGCGTCGCCAACTACCTCGGCACGCCTGCGCTGAGCCCGGACGGGCTACGCACCTGGATCCCCTCCAAGTTCGACAACATCTTCCGTGGGACCCTGCGTGACGGGCGGGCCCGCGAACATGACAGACTGGTCCGTGGAGGCCTGTCCGTCATCAGCCGGACCACCGGCAGCGAGGAGGTATCCGAGCGCCTCGACATCGATGACCAGAGTCATCCTGCTGCTTCCGTGTTCGGCCCACGTGGCAACGTCCTGTTCGTGGCTCATCCCGGTAGTCGTACTGTCAGCGTCATTGACCCCATCGTCGGCCAGCCACTGACACGGATCTCAACGGGGCGAACGCCGGCCGGGCTGGCCCTCTCGGCGGACGGGCGCACACTCTATGTCCACAACTACCTGGACCGGACTGTCCAGGTGATTGACGTCTCCGCATTCACACTCGGGGGCGCCGGCATTCAGTTCACGGATCGGGGTACCGTGGAGACGGTCTCCGTCGAGGCACTCCTGGCCACCATCCTCCGCGGAAAGCAGTTGTTCAACGATGCCCTCGATGACCGGCTGTCTGCCCAGGACTACCTGTCCTGTTCCTCCTGCCATGACGGCGGGAGCCACGATGGAAGGGTGTGGGACTTCACCGATGCCGGCGAGGGACTGCGGAACACCATTGACCTGCGTGGACGAGGAGGCACAGACCACGGCCCGGTCCATTGGACCGCAAACTTTGACGAGATCCACGATTTCGAAGGCGATATCCGAAACGTCTTCAACGGCACCGGCCTCATGAGCAACGCCGACTTTGCGGCGACCTCCGATCCCCTGGGACCCCTGAAGGCAGGCCGAAGCGAGGACCTCGATGCCCTGGCTGCCTATGTGGCTTCCCTCACGGATGCGGGTCCGAGTCCATTCCGAAATGCCAACGGGTCTCTCTCGAGCGAGGCCCTGGTCGGACGGGATGTGTTTCAGCAGGCTGACTGCGCAGCCTGTCATGCCGGCAGCCGGTTTACGGACAGCCCCACGCTTGCGCTTCATGACATCGGTACCCTGCGGGCGTCTTCCGGCGGCCGTCTGGGCGAGACTCTGACGGGAATCGATACGCCTACGCTCAGAGGTGTCTGGGCTGGCGCACCTTACCTGCATGATGGATCAGCACTGACCCTTCGTGACGCGGTTCTGGCACACGACACCGTCACCCTGTCCGAGGCGGAGATCACCAGCCTGGTGGCCTACCTACAAGCCATTGATGACGAGGAGGCCAATGCGCCGACGGCGGGCCAGCCGCCGTCCATTTCAGCTGTCCCTGAACAGGTGTCTCAGCTTCTGGCACCCGTTACCCTACAACTCTCGGCCACCGAGCCTGACGGAGATCCCGTCACGTTCACGGCCAACGGACTGCCTGACGGCCTCTCCATTACATCAGATGGGCTCATCTCCGGAAGTCCATCCACCAGTGCCGTCTTCCAGGTCACGGCCCGGGCCACCGACCAGGACGGCTCCGATGCGGTCCAGTTTGTCTGGCGGGTACTTCCACCGGATACGCCGCAGGTGTACTCCTGCCTGTTGGTCGCCGACAATGACGTGAACCCTGACCAACTGGTGCTCTTCGCCGACGGTGTGGAGACGCTCATTGGTGAAACGGGCACCTCGGATATCGAAGGCATGGCCTGGAATCCGTTGACGGCGCAGGCATACGCGGCAGACGGTGACCGATTCGGCGTCCTGGATACCCAGACGGGTGCTTTCTCTTTCGTGGGCCGATTCGGCTCAGCGGACGGCGCATTGGGCAATGGACGCTCGATATCGGACGTGGACGCCATGACCGTGGATCCGGTCACGGGCGTGGTCTACGCCCTGACCCTGAAGTACGACGAACAGGATCTGCTGGTGACCATCAATCCGGCAACCGGCGCCGTCGTCCCCGACTTCTTTGGCGCGGGAGCGGATTACGTGGCCGTTCAGGCCATCGGCGGCGTGCAGAACATTGATGACATTGCCATCGACCCGGCCACCGGCACCATGTTCGCGGTCGGCACCAATGATGGCACCCGCCTCTTCACCATCGACAAGACCACCGGAGCCACCACTCTGGTCGGGAGTGTGCCCCAGGAAATTGAGGGCCTTGCATTCCGACCGGACGGTAGACTCCTTGGCACCACCGGCGACTATGATCGCCGCGTCGTTGAGATTGACCCGGCCACCGGCGCCACCGAGGTCCTCGCGCAGCTTTCGGTTGGCTTTGACTACGAAGGAATCGACTGCCGTGGGCCATCTGCCACACTTACCTTCGCAGGTCGCGTCTTTGAGGACCTCGACGAAGACGGCGCCTTTGGCCAGGGCGACCAGGGCTTTGCCAGAGCCCGGGTTGACGTGTTCAGCGATACGGATGCCGACGGGGCCATCACCGGAACCGACCAGTACCTGCGCTCCGTCTCCACCGACACGCAGGGAGCGTTCAGCGTGCTGCTCCCGGAACTCGGCTCCTACGCCGCACGGGTTGACTACTCCAGTCTGCCCGCAACGGCCACACCGGTGACCCCCAATCTGGCGACGGCGACCTTTGTATCCGACGGTCAAGCTGACCTGGACAACCTCTTCCCCTTCATGGTGGACCGAACCGACAGCAACCTGTTCTGCTACCTGGTTGCCGATGAGGGCTCCGGGCTGGGTGACGGAGACGTGCTGACCCGCATCAACAAGGGTTCGTTCATTGAGGCCTCTGTCGGAACGACCGGAACGCAGTTCATTGAGGCACTGGCCTTCAATCCGCAGCAGACGACGCTCTACGCGGCAAGCGGGCGACGCTTCGGGACCGTGGATACCATCACGGGCGCGTTTACGGAAATCGGGACGTTCGGAAACGGTCAGGGAGCAGCCGGCGGTGTCTCGTTCTCCGACGTCGACGGCCTGGCCTTCGACCCCAACACCGGCATACTGTATGGCGCAGTTCGTAGGCTCGGCAGTCCTGATGTCCTCATCCAGATCGACCCTGGAAGTGGGAGCGCGATCGGTGGAGCCTTCGATGGAGCCGACTATGTGGAGATCGAGGCCCATGACGGAAGGCTTGATGTCGATGACCTGGCCATCTCTCCGATCGACGGCGAACTCTACGGCATCCTCAACGCGGACAGCGGCCGGGGCCGGCTGATCACCATCGACCGCCGGACAGGCGCCTCCGTGGTGGTTCGGGAACTGGATGACGAATCCCTGGAAGGACTCACCTTCGATGGCGACGGGACGCTGATTGCCACCCGTGGAAGTTCGTTCCAGGAGGCAGTCGTGCTTGCGCTGCCCAGTGGGCAGACAACCCTGTATGCGCCGCTTGGCACTGACGGCCACCAGGACTACGAGGCCATCGCCTGTCTGACCAACCAAACCAATACCACGGCCGGCCGGGTGTACGCCGACATGAACGCATCAGGCGGCTTTGACGAGCAGGACGCGGTACTCCCTGATGTGGAAGTGGGCCTGTATCGCGATGCCAATTCCAACGGCTCCATTGATCGGGACGAAGTGATTCTCATTTCGACCCGGACCGATTTCGACGGGCGCTACGCCTTTCGGACCGCGTCACGCGGGGACTTTCTGGTTGCTCCGGTGGCCAACGACTACTTCTCGGCGTCAGGCGCACTGCGTGTCTCCTACACCGAGTTCGGAATGACGAGCGAAGGCAACGACTTCGTGGTCGAGATCTCCACATCAACGCCCACGGAATCAGAGCCTGAGATCCCCGACGGGTTCAGTCTCGACGCCGCGTACCCCAACCCCTTCAATCCAGTTACCACGATCGGCTACGAGTTGCCTCGATCCGTCCAGGTCTCTCTAGAGGTGTTTGACATAAGCGGTCGCCGCGTGAAGCTGTTGGCCGAAGGAGTCCAACCTGCCGGCGTCCATCGCGTCCAGTTTGATGCGTCCCGGCTGCCTAGCGGTGTCTACTTCTATAGACTCCTGGCAGGCGACTTTGGCGTGACCCGATCGGTGGTTCTGATCAAATAGGTGCCCGCTTGGCCCCTTCCGGAGGGCGTTGTCGCGTTGAGTTACAACGTTTTTATTTCTGGAGGAGTGCCATGAGTCCCACACTCACGCTATTTGCCATCGCCCTGAATCTGTTCGCCCTGGCCGCCTGCGTCTGGATTATTGTCAGCCTCAGCGATCGACAGTATCCCACGGACCCTAGCCGGCCGCGCCGGAACCCCGCTCGTCACCGGGCCGGACTGGCGCGGCAGTAATCGATTCTCGTCTCGGCGCCCCGAAGTCGGTCTCGCTCAGGCGATTTCGGCGTTGGTGGTACTCAGGCGAACTCCAGGGTCTTCACGGGGCTGAAGCGGGCCTCGTACGCAGCCTCGACAATGTCTGCGATCTGCTCCATGGACAGATACTCAGGGTTGAGCACCAGGTCATAGTGAGCCGGCTGCTTGGGATCCGATCGGAAACTGTGCCGGACGAAATCGTCCCGCTCGGCATCCATCCGTACCGCTTCGCGGCGGGCCTTGTCCAGACTCCAGCCGAACCGGTGCGCCAACCCCGCCGTGCGCCACTCCAGAGGCGCGTCCACCCTAACGCGGAGCGCGCGCTCTGAACTCACGGCGAAGTTTGCGCCACGACCAACAATGATGGCGGAGCCGTGTTGCGAGATGGTCCGTACCACCCTCAGGAGGCTCTTGAGGTAGCCTGCATTGGTGGCGCTGGTGCCGAGCACAAGGGATCGCACGGTCTCGTCAACCTGGGAGCGGCGGTGCTCATCGAGTGTCTCGAGCAACCGTTTGTCTTCGCCCCGCTTTTCGGCGATGGCATGAACGATCTCACGATCCCAGACCGAGAAGTCCAGACGCTCGCCCAGAATTCGGGCCAACTCGGCGCCACGGGCGCCGTACGTGCGCGAAATCGTGATGATGGGTCGGTATGAGCGACGGGCTACGCCCTCCCGCTGCTGGAGTGACCAGAGACCAATCTGATCGCTCAGGATTCTGTCAATCGATCGTGGTACGGTCATTTCCGGTTCCTCGCGCGGCTACTGTCGGTGGCTTGTATCCACCTTCAGAGTACGTGCACTTCTCAGATTAGACGTGCGGGAATCCCTCACATCAGCGTAGGAATACCCGTATGTCCTGACTAACGGTACTCCAGACTGACCGTATAGGGATCTGAAGCGAAGTGTTGAACGAACGGCGTCGGCTGCGCAGAACCAGACCCGTAGTCAAAGAACTGCCGGGTAAAGGCCGGAAAGAAACCGATGTAGTTCTCGAAGGACAACTCGATAGCCTCCTCACCGAGCAGCATGTCGAGGCTCCTCCCGTCCTCATTGGTCAACCGCAGCGTCGTAGCGCCAGAGGAGGGGGTCCCCGAGTAGATGTGCGCCACGGTGGCGTCATCCATGGTCTTGATGTTCGAGGTCAGGCGGACGTTGAGTGAACCGTCTCTGTTGTAGACATAATCCGTTCTCGGACCCTCCAGTGACTGCTCAAAGGTCAGTTGCACCAGATCCTCCTCCTGATCCAGTCGCACGGTAAAGTTGACCTGGAACAGGAACTCCGTCTCCGTGCGACCCAGAGAGCCCGAGGCCGGGCTTGAAACCACCAGCCCGCCAAAACGAGGACTGGAGGTCCACCAGCGTCCGAACAACTCGCTCTCGGCCTCAACCGTTTCGCCGGAATCGCATCCAGCGAGACCAATCAGGACCAGAAAGATGACGAGGTATCTCATGACTGCATGCTAGGATCAATAGCGCCTTCGGACGCCCGGATGAGTGGAAGATTGGAATCGTGACTTTAGATGGCTCGGGGTCCTGCCGATACATCGCAAACGCGGCTTATCCCTTTCTCCCTTTCCAAGTTCTGATGGCACGCATTTTTTCTTCCGCAGCCTGGCTGTTTTTTGTACTCGTCTTCGCCGGCTGCTCCGACTCCCTGCTGTCTGATGCAGGTACTGAATCCGCAGATGCGCTTCAGCTGACCCACGAAGGTCAGACTGACTCCAAGTTGCGGCACCCGCAGCTGCTCGGCAAACAGGTAGCCGGCAAGGGGGGCGTCCAGCAGGAGGCCCACCTGTTCGTTGCGTTTGACGAATACGAGCCAAACGGAGTGACACGCCGGGTGCTGGATTCCTACGGGATTACGCGGCGAATCCTCAACGAGTATGGGGTTACCAGACGTGTCCTCGAGCAGTATGGCGTGACCAGGCGCGTGCTCGAGCAGTACGGCGTCACCCGACGTGTACTGGAATCCTACTCACTGGCCCTTGATGTACTGGAGCAGTACGGGGTCACCCGACGCGTCCTGGATCAGTATGGACAGGACATCACGAACGAATGGCTGGCCAGCCTGGGCATCACGCCGGAGATGCTGGAAAATCAGGGGGTGACCCGCCGGGTCCTGGATGACTACGGTGTCACGCGGCGCGTGCTCAATGACTACGGGCTCACCAATGAGACCTACG
>JABDJZ010000177.1 GCA_013003255.1 Rhodothermales bacterium | reverse complement strand
CACTTAGGTCGCCCACTTCCGGTCGATTAGGTGGAATATCCGTCCCTAATTCCATGTCGCCCGGTTAACCCGCAGCCTGAGCGCGACACACCGCTGTACCCGGAGGGCCCAACCCCTACCGAGGCAGGCGCTCCTCGAGATTCGCCACCGTCAGCGCCATCACGCCCATGGTCGCAACCGCAAGGTTGACATGATCCGGATCCAGCTTATCGATGGTATCCGCCGGCGAGTGGTGGTACCAAAAGTACCGCTCTCCCTGGACGGAAAGCCCCATCCCGGGCACGCCGAGCGCCATGATGGGGCCGATGTCTGCCCCTCCTCCACCGCGCGTCACTTCACCTGATTCTATGGGGTTGAGCAGGGTACCGATGGACTTGACCGTCAGATAGGCGGCGTCCGAACCGGTGAACCCGAAGCCACGCGGCTTGAATACGCCGGCATCAGACTCCATGGCCAGGATGTGGTTGTCCAACTCATCGATATGGGCATCGCGGTAGGCATTGCCGCCGCGCAGGCCGTTCTCCTCATTGGTCCACATCACGACACGGATGGTCCGCTTGGGACGAATGCCGAGTTCCTTCATTCGACGAAGGGCGTCCCAGGCCGCCACGCAGCCGCCGGCATCATCCATGGCACCGGTGCCGACATCCCAGGAATCGATATGTCCCCCGAGGACGATGACCTCGTCAGGAAACTCGGAGCCGACGATCTCTCCGACAACGTTGCGGGAGAGCGCATCGGGTTCGTGGCGCGCTTCCATGTAGAGGCGAACCCGGATGGGCTGGCCGCGATCATGCATGCGCTGGAGCATCATGGCATCTTCGACCGTGATGGCGGCGTGCGGGATGCGCGGCACACCCTCCTCGTGGGCTGAGTTGCCGGTGTGCGGCGTCGACATCGAGTACGGGCCGACGGAGCGCAGGAGGCTGCCAACGGCACCAACCCGCGCGGCCTCAATGGCGCCGCGGGTACGGTACTGCACCGTGGCTCCGTATGAGGTAAAGGCCACGTTCCAGAGGACGATGCGGCCACGCGCCTCATCCGCCCGGCGGGTCAGTTCATCAAAGGACTTGACGACGATGACGTCGGCTGTCAGGCCTTCGGCAGAGGTGCCTACACTGTTGCCGAGGCCGAGCATCCGGAGATCCGCGTTCCTCGGCGACAACAGGGTGAGCGACTCCTGCCCACGCACCCATTTGGGCACCATCACAGGCTCGCCACGGACATTCTCCAGCCCATCGGCCTCCATCTCGGACAGGATCCAGTCAATGGCATCCTCCAGAGACTGGCTTCCGGACAGACGCGGTCCGAACGTGTCGGTCAGGTACGCCAGCCGATCATACGTGGTGTGATCGGCCGTGGCCGCGGAAATGAACTGCTCCGCGGTGGTCCTGTGGGCATCCAACCACTCGGGGCTGTCCTGCGCCTTGACGGACCCGGACCCCGAGGTGATCAGAAAGAGGAGCAGGCCAAGACCCAGCCCCGGCAGCGTGATTGGCCGGGACACTACTTGGTCAGCTTGAGGAAGACGCCGCCGCGGACAGCGAATCCAGTCCCTCCACCGATGGTCTGGTTCAACTCGACGAACGGCCGATAGCGGCGATCTGCGCCTGACAGTACAATGCCCCCAACGAGATTGATGCCGAAGTCCGTGTCAGTCTCGTCAATGTTGACGCCTTCAGGTACGTCGAAGCGACTCATCTGAACCATGAGGCCACCGCCACCATAGATCTCCGCACCAGCGCTGGCCAACAGATCAAACAGCACGTTCACGTTGACGCGAGAGACGAAGGTGTCCTTGATCAGGGGGTAGATGTCAAATCCAACCTGCCCGATGGCATCGCGCTCGCCGAGGTTGATCCCGAACTGGGCCTGGCCACCGAACATGAGGTCGGTCCCATCAAAATTGAGTCCGGTGTGAACACCGATTCTCTGGGCGGCGGACTCGGAAGGCATCGCCAGGAGGGCGGCCAAGGCGAGGAAGAAAGCGGTAACGAAGGAGCGCGACATAGCTGTCCGATATGGTAAAACTTGCACCTTCGAATATAGAGCGGTTGTTTGCATCGCGCTATCCATCCCGCCTCATGGTCCGAACGATATTTCTTGCCTTCGCTGCCGCGTTCCTCCCGTTCTCGGCGACCGCCCAGGTCCCGGACACGCTCGGAACGGGCGGCCCGGAGGAACTGAAAATCGGGTTTGGAGCCGAGGTGGGGCTGCTTCGAGCCGAAAACTCGCAGGGCGAGAAGGAAAACTACTTCAGCGCCGTGCTCCTCCCGACCTTTTCCAAGGGGATGTGGACGGCGGGAGCCCGCATCCGGCTGCGGCTCAACGAGGGCGGATTCAGGGAAGAAGACTACGATGGCTTCTCCGACATCCTGTCGATAGCGCGTTTCGTCCAGTATGGCGAAGAACCCATCACCGACAGTCCGACCTCAGAGCTGTACGCGAGGTTCGGAGCACTGGACTACGTCCGATTGGGGTACGGGCAGCTGATCGGAGAGTATCGCAACACGCTCAGCGCTGACCGGCCACAGATTGGTATCGAGGGCTCCAGGGGGGTCAAGGGGCGGATGGTGTCAGGCATGTTTTCCAGCCTCACCCGCCCCGGCGTGTTCGGCGCCCGCGGCAGTTTCTGGCCCTACCAGCAGCGCGAGGGCCACCAATTCCAGGAAGCCCTGGTCGGCGTGACTGTGGCGGGTGACCTCAGCCGAGACGGCCAGTTTGTCAACCCCGATGCCCCCGGCGTGCCCTACGTGGACGTGCACGGTTTCCAGAATCCGCTGGTCGGAATCGTCCCTGGAGAATCGGATGGCTCGCTGGTGATGGCCTCGGTGGATGTCGGGATGCCCCTGTATCTGGAGCAGTTTGACGAGTTGATAGCCTATACGGAGTTGGCCAAGATCCTGGGCCACGGCAGCGGACTGTCCGTTGGACTCAACGGCACGCGCTTGCGGAAGGGCATACTGGTCGAGACCTGGCTGGAGCAGCGCCTGATCGGCAAGGAGTACCTGCCGAACTACTTCAACTCCCTCTACGAGGCCGAGCGCATTCAGACCACGGAGATTGACCTCGGTGATGGCACCACCATTCCCGGATTCCAGACAAAGCGGAATCGACTGGCGGGTCAGAACAAGACGTTGATCGGGACCTTCATCGCCGTAGAGGCCGAAGTCAAAGGCAAGTACCGCTTCCGGACCAGCTTCGAGGAAATATGGAATCAGCCCAAGGGAGGCTGGTTTCACATAGACGTCCGGGTCCGCGATCCGGCCCTTCCCTACGAAGTACGCCTCATGTTCGACCGCGTGAACGTCGGGCAATTGGAAGACATCTGGAGCGGTCCTTCGGGCAACGGCATTCTCCGGCTGGATCTGGCCTACGCGTTCTGGGAACAGGTCCTCCTGGGCTTCCGGTTCAGGCAGAGCTTCGAGCCGGTTGAGCGTCTGGGTCGTATCGTTGGACAGAACAAACGGACGCGCATTGAGCCCAACTTCGTTATCCGGCTCTAGTCTCCCATATGGCCAACACTGATCGCGGTCACGGTTTCGGCACCGCACCGGTTTTCTTCGCAGGAATCAGCACCATTCTGGGTGCGATCATGTTTCTGCGATTCGGATACGCCGTCGGAAACGTCGGCCTGTCCGGTGCCCTCCTGATTATCGTGATCGGCCACCTGGTCACGATTCCCACGGCGTTGGCACTGGCCGAGATAGCCACCAACAGGCGAGTCGAGGGCGGCGGAGAGTACTACATCATCTCCCGGTCATTCGGGACGACGATTGGAAGCGTCATCGGCCTGTCGCTTTACCTCTCCCAGGCGGTCTCCGTGGCGTTCTACCTGATTGCCTTCGCTGAGGCCTTCAGCTTTGTCGCGCCCTACCTGGAGAACTGGGTCGGCATCTATGACCCACGCTTTATCTCCATTCCTGCGCTGGGCGTCCTCCTGCTGCTGATGTTCACCAAGGGCGCAGACCTCGGCGTCAGGGTGCTCTACGTCGTGGTGGCCGTCCTGGGTCTATCCCTGGTGGCCTTCTTCGCGGGAGGACCGGTGGATGGATACGAAGCCACGAGTGCCTTTGCGGGTGCCATCGAAGACGCGGACCCGTTCATTGTGGTCTTTGCCATCTGCTTCCCCGCTTTCACCGGCATGACGGCCGGCGTGGGCCTTTCGGGTGACCTTGCCAATCCACGCAAGTCCATTCCCCGCGGAACGCTGGCGGCGACCATTGTCGGCATGGTGGTCTACGTGGCCATTGTCTGGAAGCTCGCCACCTCAGCACCGGCCAGCCTGCTCGCGGAGGACCAGCTGATCATGGACAGCATAGCGATTGTCCCCAACGTGGTCATCGTAGGCCTGATTGCTGCCACCGTGAGTTCGGCGATCGGGTCCATCCTGGTGGCCCCGCGGACGCTCCAGGCACTCGGGTCTGACGAGGCAATCCCACTCCCCATGGCCAACCGATGGGTCGCTCGGGGCATCGGGGCCGTCAACGAGCCCCGGAACGCAACGATTGTGACGGGTGTGGTGGCATTCGTCGTGATTGCAGCCGGAAACGTGGACATCGTGGCCAGGCTGATCTCGATGTTCTTCATGATCACGTACGGGTCACTCTGCGCCATCTCATTCCTGGAGCACTTTGCAGCACGCCCCGGCTACAGGCCATCCTTCCGGTCGCGGTGGTACGTCAGCCTGTTCGGCGCGGTCATGTGCTTCCTGCTGATGTTCCAGATGGATCCGGTCTTTGCGCTCCTTTCGCTGGGCGTGATGACGCTGATGTATGTCGTTACGG
>JABDJZ010000161.1 GCA_013003255.1 Rhodothermales bacterium | reverse complement strand
AGACAGGACCTCGGCCCCTGGATGAACCACCGATTGGACTATACGGTGACAGGCAGGCCCGCGGCTTCGGAGACGTTTCGGCAGGCCACTGCCTTCCTGTCGGGGGTCGACATCCGGTATGCGCTGCGTGTGATGCCCTATCCACGGACCTCGTTCGCGCTGATCGCCCGTTTCCAGTCAGAAACCACGTGGAGCCAGTTCCGGGAAGCCGAAACAGGTGAACCGGTCCGACTACCCGCTCAGGCCTTGATTGACGCTACGTTCTCCAAGCAACTTGCCGGCCCCCTGCTTCGCGTCCACCTGACCGTGCGCAATCTGACGCGGGGCACCACGGTAGACCATCCCATTGCACCGCAGCGCGACATGGTATTCATCGCCGGCATCCGGGCCACACTACCATGAGCGATGTCATGGAGCAGGCCCTTGAGCGGTATCGCGCGCTTCAGCCTGACTGGACTGCGTTTGTCGGTGCCTGCCGAAGACCGCTCGAACTCACCGGTTGGTACCATCCTGGTAGGCCGGACTACGGCCTGGCAGCGGCCGACGGCTTTGACAGCGAACCGCTCCACTGGCGTCCGGGCGCCTTCAGGGCGAACGCGGCGCCACCCATGACCCAGTCGCTGGCCTACCGAGCCGGTCTGCTCCATATTCAGGAGGAAGCTTCAATGCTACCTGTGCGCCTGCTGGGGCCGAAACCCGGTGAACGCATACTTGATCTGTGCGCGGCACCGGGCAACAAGACCGCTGAGATCGCACTGGCACTGGGCGGCCGCGGGACGGTGGTTGCCAATGATCTCATCGCCGGCCGCCTGAACGTGGTGCGGACCACCCGGGACCGACTCGGGCTTCCCAATGTTGCCACCACCCAGGTCGACGGGTGCTCCAACGCCTGGCCGGATGCCCATTTTGACGCCGTACTGGTGGATGCTCCCTGCTCCTGCGAAGGCACGCTGCGCCGACATCCGCGCGCGATCACCCGCTCCCGAGCGGCCGATCGGACGCGGCTGGCCGCCACGCAGACGGCGCTGCTTCGCAATGCCCTGCGCATGGTGCGGCCGGGAGGCCGGGTGGTCTACGCTACGTGCACATTTGCGCCAGAGGAGAATGAGGAGGTGGTGACCGATGCGCTCCGAGGTCAGACGGATATCCTGGTTGAGCACCCCGGTGAGCTGGCCGGACTCCCCTTTTCGGAAGGCCTCCGGTCCTGGCAGGGGCAGGCCTTTCACCCGAATATGGATCGGGCGGTCCGGCTCTGGCCCGGAAAGGCCGACACGGGCGGGTTCTTTGCGGTGCTCCTGCGCCGGGAAGGGCCGCATGAGCCGGGAGAAATGGCGCCGGGCCGGGAGGGGCCGCATGAGCCGACCGAACTGGCCCGGAACGGGGATCTGGCGGATCAGCCGCCGCCCCCTCCCGCGGAGGTGCCCCGTCCCCACGAACTCCAGCGCGTTCTGGATTTCCTCACCGACTCGTTTGGACTTCCTGACGCCTGGACCCGGGATTGGCGATTCCGGCTACGGGGCCGGTCCATCGACATCACACCGTCAGACCACGTGCCGGACCTCCCCTTCCCCGTCGACCCCCGCGGCTTCAGTCTGGTCCGGGTGAACGCTCGCGTCCCCAAGCTGTCCACGCAGGGGGCGCTATGGATGGGGTCATTGGCCACCCAGCAGGTGGTCGAACTGACGCGGGACCAGGCCTGGTCATTTGTTCGCGGCGAATCGGTAGGCGGCGCCTGGCCGACGGCCGGATTCGGGTACACCATAATCCGCCATCAGGGCGTGACGCTCGGAGTGGGACTATACAGACCGGAACGGAACGAACTGGAATCGCAATACCCACGTCATTGGGCGGGCCTCAATACGCCAGTTGGTGGCTGAGCAGCGCCTCCAATCCGGGCGACCCGCGGCCAGGACTCAAGGGGCACATCCCGGGGGGACGCTCCGGCCCGGTATTCCGCTCAGCGCAACTGGAAGCGGAACGTCACCACGCCGGTCTGGTCCTCCTGCGGCGCGTTTGGCGGCAATGGATTGAATCGCCAGTTGAGCAGGGCATTCATCACTGCCTGCTCCAGACCTGGATTACCCTTGATGAGCGGAATCCGACGCGTGACCCGCCCGGATGGGGCGACGGTAATGCGCACCCGAATCACAGCGTTGACCTGCTCTGTGTAACGGGGCAAGGAGGTCTGGACGGCCTGCCGATTGAGACCTTCGATTTGGAAGGGTGCTCGGCGGGTGTCTTCCTGGCCGGTGCCGTCTTCTCCCGGGGCGGGGGTTGTTTCGCCCGCGGGGTCGCCAGACCCAAGCGGCCTGATGGTCTCCGGCGGGGTGGGCTCGGGGGCCTGCTCCTCGGCCTCGGTCTGCGGCTGGGCAACAGGCGAAACCACCTCGGCCTGATTCTCCTGGACCGTCTCGGCATTCAGGGGCGTGGCCTCGGGGAGTGCTACGGGCCGGGCTTCTTCGGGCGGTGCCACCGGACGTTCCTCTTCCGCGGGCGTCTCCGGCTCGGGTCGTGGCGGGACGGGCTGCTGGGTGACAGCCCGACTTACGGGCCTGCCCTCGGAAAACGTCCCGAAGTCCACCTCCACAAAACCCATCTGGGGCTCTTCGCTGGCCGCCACCGTCATGATGGAAAGGCCGAAGAGCACCAACGCATGCAGGAGCAGGCTAACGGAAATCCCTATCCAGTCGTCTCGATCCATCTCGGTGCCTTGTGATACCGCCCGGCAGTGGCGGCGGGCTGGCTACGCGCTCAATCCTGCGAGGATTCCTCAGCCGGCGGCGGAGACCACACTTCCCGAACGATGTAGCGGGGGCGCCCTTTGACCTCCTCGTACACGCGGGCCAGGTACGATCCGACCACACCCAGGAAGAAGATCTGCAGGCCGCCGAAGAAGAAGCCCACAAAGAGGATTGAAGCCCAGCCGGGTACGGTGGAGTCGGTCGCGAGGCGGGCGACGAGGACCCAGAGGAGTCCAACCATGGAAAGCACAGAGACGCCCAGCCCGATGCGGACTGCGAGTCGCAGCGGCCTTCCTGAAAACGAGGCAATGCCGTCCAGAGCAAGGCGCATCCGGTCCCTCCACGCATACTTGGAGCTGCCGCCGGCGCGTGGCTCGCGGTCATACTCCACCCCCGTCTGGTTGAAACCCAGCCAGGAAATGAGCCCCCGGACGTAGGGCTGCTGCTCGTCCAGTTCCCGATAGGCATCCAGAACAGCCCGGGACACCAGCCTGAAATCTCCCGTGTCCAAGGGAGCGTCTACCTCGGACATCCTGCGGAAAACGCGGTAGAACACGCGTGCCGTTGCGCGCTGGAGCCAGGACACCCCGTCGCGCTGCCGCCTCACCCCGTATACCACGTCATAGCCTTGCTGCCAGGTGTCGATCATTTCCCCTGCGACGGGGAGCGGATCCTGAAGGTCGGCATCCAGAATGATCGCGGCGTCCCCGGAGGCAAAGTGCATCCCGGCCGTGACGGCCAACTGGTGTCCGAAATTCCGGGAGAACTGTATCAGGACGTAGCCCGGGAGATCCGAAACAAGTCGCTGCGTCTTTCGGGCCGTGCCATCGGTTGATCCGTCATCGACGAACACAATCTCATCCACTTCGGGCCGCTCACTTCTGAACGCCTCGATGGCCCGGACCAGCCCCGGCATCATGTCCACCTCATTGTAGAGGGGAATGATCAAACTGACCGATGCGCGCTGTTCTCCCGACATGCGGGAATTTAGTCCACAGAGGGCCGCTTGTAGGCCTCTTTCCTGAACTCGTAGGACAGCGAAACCCGATGCGAGAAACCGAGCTCGGAAACGACGCCCGCGAAATCGCCGAATCCGTAGTCCACCGAGATGCCCCCGTAGTGAACCCCGGCCCCCACGGTAGGCGTCAGATCCAGACCCTCGCCACGAACCTGACGGATCCGGGCGAGGCCCAGCCGGAGTGAGGCCACCTCCCGGTGGGTGTACTCAGCGCCCAGCCGCGGATGCAGCGAGACTCCTGCGAGGTCGAACGCATTCGCATCCTGTCCATCGAAGGCCAGGTCCAGATCCACGGCCCAGGTCAGCAACCCGCTGGCCATTGGTTGCACCCGAGCCGCCCCGAGGCGCGCGACGGGCAGGACCAGTTCGGTCCCACCGGACGGCAGTTCGTCCCCGAACACCGTTTCCAGGTTGGCCAGGTTGCCTGAATCCACGCTCCAGCTCTGGAGCATGGTGGACAGGTCCTGCAGGTTCACGCCGAACCGGTAGCGTTCGCCGACCCAGCGCGCCGAGGCGTCGAACGAATAGCCCCAGGCGGAGGCAAATGAGCCGATGCTGCGATGGATCAGTTTTGCGGTCACGCCCACGGAAAGACTCGGGCGCAGTTGGCGGGCGTATCCCAGGAAGAAGGCGTAGTCTGCCGCCGAGAAGGAGGTAATGAAGTCGCCGGGGTTCGGCTTCGGCTGATTCCTTTCCGGGTCCCAGGCGTCCAGCGTGTTCTTGATGTCGTTGACACCGCTCCTGAAGAATGCCAGCGCCACCGTAGACCGGTCCGTGAGCGGCATGGCCCCTGCTCCATAGTCGAAGCTTACCGAACCCGCAAAACGCTCCGCATGCATGTAGGCGGCCTGCGGAAATTCCATGGCCATCAGTCCGGCCGCGTTCCAGTACACGGCATCGGCGTCTCCGGCAAGAGCCACGTGGGCCCCTCCCATCGCCAGTGCACGCGCTCCGACACCCCCGGCCAAGAAATCTGCGCCATACTTGGCCACGCGCTGAGCTTGCGTGGTGCCGGCAAGCGGCACCAGCATCAGGACAGCTGCAAGTAGGCGGAGTGGCTTCGGCAAGGTGGCGTGGATCTAGCTACGATCGCAGTTGCGAACACCGTGCCGGAATGCAGGGCTCCCGCATAGGTTTCTCGGGCAGGCCCCGCGAGCGGCCGGTCAATCGGCGAGTCGACGGAATCGGACACCGAACGCCCCGTCAATGCCGTCCCGCTGTGGAAGCGTGGACAGATAGCCTTGAGGCGTTACCAGGTCCTCGGAGAGCCAGATATCGGCGGGCTCCACCTGAAACTCGGGATGGGCTGAGAGGAAGGCATCCGCGTTGGCCTCATTCTCTTCCGGCGCGATGGAGCAGGTCGAGTACACCAGGACCCCGCCAGGCCTGACAGCCTGGGCGGCAGCAGACAGCAGCTCACGCTGCAAGGGCACCAATTGGTCAAAATCCGCCGGGGTACGGTGCCAACGCAAGTCAGCGCGACTGCTCAGCACGCCCAGCCCGGTACAGGGCGCGTCCAGAAGTACCCGGTCACAGCTTCCCTGGTTGGCCGCTGCCCAGTCACGGAAGTCCGCTTCCACCGCATCGACATTCGGTGAACCGGCGAGCCCCTCCAGCAGATGCATGCGACTCTTGCTGGCATCCACGGCGGTCAGGTGGCCCTTCCCTCCGAGTCGCTCTGCGATGTAGCGTGACTTCCCCCCGGGAGCCGCACAGGCATCGACAATCGCGTCTCCCGGCTGGGGATCCAGCAGCCGCACCACCAGGCCGGCACTTTCATCCTGCACGGAGGCCGCCCCGCTGCTGATCCAGTTGCCCCGCATGAGGGGCTGCAGGCGCTCAACGCGAACGAAGTCGTCCAGCCACGGCGAGGGCTGCCAGCGCACCTGTGCATTGGTCATCACCTGCTCGAACTCTTCCCGGTTGCCGGCAATCCTCAGGCTGAACGCGGGAGGACGGTTGTTGTACTCCATCAACCTTCGCGAGTCCTCCAGACCGAATCGTTGGATCCAGCGCTCAACGAGCCAATCCGGATGGGACCAGCGAACGGAAAGCTCCTCCAGGGTCTCGCGCTGCAGGTCCGTCTTCCAGGGCTTCTTGCGATCAAGGGCCCGGAGCACGGCGTTCACCAGCTTGGCGGCTCCGGGGCGAAGCAGAATGCGAGTCGCCTCCACGGCCTGATAAACGGCGGCATGGGGAGCATTGCCCACCACTGCCAGGTCGTACGTCCCGAGACGCAGGATTTCCCGCAGGACCGGCTCCAGGTCGTCGAACTCTCCCCGATAGCAGGTCGATGCCAGGTAGTCCAGCCAACGACGCCACCGTGTGACTCCACCGACGAACTGGGTTGCCACACGTTCGGCCGCCGGCGAGGAGAGTCGGTCCCCCACCAGGCTGGCAAATGCCCCGTCATCCGTGATCCGGACCAGGCGCTTGACGGCGGCTACCCTGCCTTCTACACCTGCGTTTGCCGCCTTTCGGCGAGGGGCGTTCTTTTCCGTCATGCGGTTAGCGCTTTTTGCAGCGAACGGGCAGCGACCAGCAGGGGGTCCAGGCTCGGCGCGATGGGTGGCGTGTACAGGAGGTCGAGGTTGTATAGGTCATCCACGGTGGCACGCGACCTCAGGAGCGGCACCAGGGTGTTGGCCCGAAGCGCAGCGCCGTCGCGTCCCACCAGTTGCCCACCGAGGAGTCGGCGGGAGTCCCGGTCGGCCACCAGGTGCACGTGCACCGGCTCCCGGCCGGGCATCCGGGAAGCCCGGCTGGCGTGCGTGATGGTCGATGAGACGGGATCGAAACCCGCCTCCCGGGCGGCAGATTCCGTCAGACCGACCATCGCCACCTCTATCCCCGCGACCTTCACACCGTAGGTGCCCACCACGCCGTCATACCGTGCCGGGTGGCCGCGGCCGGTACGCGCCGCGTTACGACCGGCCGTACGCCCCGTCCGATACGCCACGAGAGAAAGCGGCATGTGGACCGGTCGTTCGGAGACCAGGTGGTGCACCTCCGCACAGTCGCCGCACGCCCAGATGGTCGACGAAGAGGTGCGCATGTGGGCATCCACGGAGATGGCACCCGTTCCCCCGATTCGCAGACCCGCTTCGCGCGCCAGATCCACACGGGGAACAGTGCCGGTCGCAAGCACCACTTGATCGGCTCCGACTAGCTCTCCGTCCTCTGTCCGGACGGCCACGGCCGCACCCGGGGCGTCGCGGCGGACGCCGGCGGCACGCGTCTCCCGGATGGCCACGCCAATTCCCATCAATGCTTCGGATACCGGACGCTGCAACGCGGGAGTCAGCCGGGACCCAAACAGTCCTCCGGGTGCAAGGAGCGTCACACGGTGACCCGCCTCACACAATTGTTCGGCTACTTCCACGCCGATGTAGCCACCACCGACGACCACCCATCTTCCTGCAGCCTGCCGAGCCGTGGCCCGGACGCGGGCCGCATCATCGAGCGTTCTGAACCCGTGAATCCTCGGCCCTTCCAGCTCTGGCCAGTCGGGCCACCGGACACCGGCACCGGTGGCTACCACCAGTTTGTCGTAGCGCTCCTCGCGGACCATACCCGAGGCCAGATCCTCGACCACGATCCGCCTCCGGTCGGGCAGCAATCGTGTGACCCGGTGGAATGTCCGCGCGTCGACGCCCCGTGTCTCTCGCATCTGATCCGGCGTCAGCACTACCAGGTCACCGGGATTGGACACCGTGCCCGACAACAGGTAAGGCATCTCGCAGGCTCCGTAGGAAATGGTCGAGCCGGCCTCCCACAGAATGACTTCAGCATCGGGGTCAACCCGTTTTGCTTCTGCGGCAGCGGCAGGGCCGGCAGCCACGCCTCCGATGACAAAGATTCGCTGTGATGGCATAGTGCAAGTTACCTTGGTCGGACCGAACTCACCCCACGCCCCATGCCCTTCATACAATCATCCGATCCGTACGATGTCTGCATTGTGGGATCGGGAGCCGGCGGGGGTATGAGTGCCTACGTTCTGGCCCGCGCCGGACTCAAGGTGCTCCTCCTCGAAGCTGGCGAGGACTGGGACGCCGGCCGGGACGGGCACATGCTGACCTGGAACCACGAGTCCCCTCGACGCGGTGCCTCCACCCCGGAGCGACCTTTTGGCGAGTTTGACGGGTGCATTGGCGGTTGGGACATCGAAGGCGAGCCGTTCGTCAGGGAAGAAGGCACGGAATGGGACTGGTTCAGGGCGCGCATGCTGGGCGGGCGCACCAACCACTGGGGGCGCATCTCGCTGCGAATGGGGCCGGACGACTTCCGCCGGAAAACGCTGGACGGAGCCGGTGACGACTGGCCCATCGGGTACGATGACCTGAAGCCCTACTA
>JABDJZ010000132.1 GCA_013003255.1 Rhodothermales bacterium | reverse complement strand
TACACCAGTCCTTCCTAAACCGGCGACACCCCGACGGTAGAAATGGTGTTGTAGACCGACATGGCGATCAGGTCCCACGCGTTTTCCCAGGCCTGCACCCGGCCCATGATGGGTAGCTCAAAGCGCTCCTGGTCCCGTGTGAGGTCACCTGAAATAGCGGTCCAACTATCTCCACGGTTCGTGGACTTCCAGACGCGGTACGAGGCGAAGTACAGCGTGGCCGGGTCGTGTGGAGACACGATGATCGGCGCGTCCCAATTGTATCGCTCATACGGTTCGCCCGGCCCTGGCTGTGGCTGGACGGAGACCTGCTCGCCGGTGATCCGGTCAATGCGGGCGAGGCCGCCCTGCTGGCTCTCGGCGTAAATGATGTTCGGGTTGCCCGGCTCGGTGGCAGACTGGTGACCGTCAGCTCCGAGGGTCTTGAACCAATCGGCGTTGCGGACTCCGTGCCGGTTGTCCGTGCGGGAGGGCCCACCGTGGGAGCCGTTATCCTGCGTACCGCCGTAAATGTTGTAGAACGGCTCGGCGTCATCGACCGCCACTTTGTAGTACTGCGTGACCGGCAGGTTGGCGACGAATTTCCAGGTCACGGCGTCGTCGAAAGTCTCGAACAGCCCACCGTCCGTTCCCATCAGGTAGTAGTCCGGGTCATCCGGCATGAATGCAATCGCGTGGTTGTCACCGTGCTTGTCCCGCCGGTTCACCCGGTTGAACGTCTTGCCGAAGTCCTCGGACATCTGGAGGCTCGCGTCCATGAGGAACAGGCGGCCTTCGTGGTGGGGAGAGGTGAAGAGCTCCTGGTAGTAGTGCGGGCCCGTGGCACCGGCCACCGCGTCAGACTGTTTGGTCCAGGAGGCGCCCCGGTCACTCGACATCCAGACGCCGCCGGTGGTGTGATCCAGTTCGATGGCGGCGAAGACGTGGTCCGGATTGTGGTAGGACATCGCCAGTCCAATCTTGCCCATGTTGCTGCCCGGGAGGCCACGTGTGAGTTCGGTCCATGTCCGGCCGCCGTCCACAGACTTATGAATGCCTGTACCCGGGCCACCGCCCAGGTAGTTGGCCACCGTCCGGTGACGCTGCCACGTGGCAGCGTACATGACATCCGGATCGCGCGGATCCATCAGGAGGTCGGTGGCACCCACCCATTCGTCGTCGCCCAGAGTACGCGTCCAGGTCGCGCCGCCGTCCGTGGTCACGTAGACACCGCGCTCGCCGCCCGAACTCCAGAGTGGTCCCTGGGCGGAGACATACACCGTGTTGCGGTCGTCGGGGTGAAACAGGATGCGCGAGATATGCTCGGAGTCGCGAAGGCCCAGGTTTTCCCAGGTCTTGCCACCGTCCCGCGAGCGGTAGACGCCATCACCGTAGGCCACGTGGCGGCCACCGACGTCTTCGCCCGTCCCTACCCAGACCTCATTCGGGTCATGCGGGCTGAGCTTCACCGCGCCGACGGAGTACGAGCCCTGACCGTCAAAGATGGACTCCCAGGTGGTGCCCCAGTTGTCGGTTACCCAGACCCCGCCGGAGCCCACACCCACGTACCATTTGGAGGCGTCGGTGGGATGGATGGCGATGTCGGAGATGCGCCCGGAGGTGAAGGCCGGGCCGACGTTGCGGAGGGACAGGGCCTGCAGGTTCAGGTCAGCCACGGAGTCCTGTGCGGAGGCCGGAACGACGAGCAGGAGGGAGAGAAGGAGGGCGGGGAGGAAGCGCATGCCGGGAGTGTGGTTCGTTGCGATCCGCAAGGTATCGACGGGCGGGATTCTGTGCAGGCGGTTTGCCGTGGGGCGACGTGGCGCGGCGCGATCCGGCGCGGCCCGGCGCGGCCCGGCGAGTGCCCCTGACATGGGCCGATCACCCTTCACCGGCGGCAAGCGTGTTGCGTTTTGTGTCGTTGTGTTGCAGTTTGTTGCAAAAAACATTGCTTGAAACAGCATGCCACGAAAAACTAAAGTCCTCCAAGAGGCCAAGGCAAAGCCCGCCAAGGTTCGCCTGGAGGAGCACCGGGACACCGTGGAAGAACTCCGCAGAAAGGGCTACTCGTGGCGCGAGGTGGCAGGATTCCTCTCTGAGCAGGGTATCCAGGTGGACCACACCCGAGTGTACAGGACGTTTGGGGCTGGCGGAAGGCGGACCCGGGAAACCCGGGCCCTTCAGCTTGACCGCGCCGTCTGGCTTGGTGAGCGCAAGACCAAACGCGGGCGATTCTGGAACGTCCTGGAATTGGAACTGCCGGCCCGCTTTGAGCAACCGATTCCAGTCGTGGGGTACGTGTACGCGAGCGAAGACCTGCCTGCGCCGCAGTGCCCGGATGGAAGCATTGCCCTGAGAAATGCCCAACTGACCCTCAAGACGGGCGGTGCCTACCCGATGGCCTACATCGAGGCGGACTTTGAGTGGGACAAGGACGAATGGCGTTCGCTCGAGGTGTACATCGTCCCGAATTGGGAGTCCCTGCTGGCTGCGGCGTGAGCTATCCCGCCAACGTCATCGCCAGGGCCAGCAGCGCCGGTGCCGCCTGCACCCAGAGGATCTTTCGGGATGCGGTGAGTCCGCCCACCACGCCGGCAATCACTACGCAGCAGAGAAAGAAGATGCGGATGTGGATGCCCGCTTCGCCAAGCCAGATCCCCCAGATCAGTCCGGCCGCGAGGAAGCCATTGTAGAGGCCCTGGTTCAACGCCAGGACCTTCGTGGTCGCTGCCTTCTCAGGGGTGTTGCCGAACACGCGGCGTCCGTAGGGCTTCTCCCACAACACCATCTCCAGCACCATAAAGTAGAGGTGCAGGAGGGCGACGAGTCCGGCTAGAACGAGGGCGGCGGTGTCCATGGCTAGCGGCAATGTACCGAAACCCTCGTAAGGTGGGCGGGTGCCGCAGGACTAGTTGAGCCGGAAGGTGACCGGAAGCGACATCTTGACGCTCACGGCCTGACCGCGCTGCTTCCCCGACTCAAATCGCATGGTTTCGACCGCACGGAGCGCCTCGGCATCGCATCCCGCTCCGATGCCCCTCACGACTTCGGCGTCACGCACCCGGCCCGTCTCATCCACCACGAAGCTGACGATGACCCTGCCCTCAACGCCGGCTTTCTTGGCCATCTCCGGGTAGCGGATCTCGCGGGCCAAAGCCGCGAGGCCTCCGATCAGGCGAGGCATTTCCTCAACGACCACAAAGACCTCCGGCTCATCATCTTTCGGCTCCACGGGAG
>JABDJZ010000063.1 GCA_013003255.1 Rhodothermales bacterium | reverse complement strand
GAGCAAGGCCCTGAATGGAATGATGCGGGTCTGGTAGCGCCCTAGGCTGATTGTGGCAAGCCCAAGAGATGCGAAGACGGACGGAAGACCCTGCCAGGACCACGCCATGATGAGGGCAATCAGCGGAATCGTCGCCAGGTACACCAGTCTGAACGAGGCTCGGGTCCCGAGCGGAATGGCCGCCAGCGCCTGAAGTCCAGCGACCACAAGGAGCGTGGCTGCGGTGTCAGCACCGATGAGCAGATAGTGCGTGGCGAAGGCTGCTGCGCCCAGTGTCTGGATCAGCAGCATCGTGGTTCGACCGCGGAAGACGGGCCACAGCGTGTTGGCACCGACGCCCGCAAACCCGATCATGTTGGCAATGGACAGCAGGGACGTGGGAGATCATCTGGTGGTAACAAACGGGTCCTCCGCGGTGGAGGCACTGCGGGGCGTGGGCATCACCCACAAAGCCCTTTCATGGGATGATGTTCTCCATGACGGGCCACTGCCTTCCCTGGATCCGGCTGCGTTGCGGAAGGTCCGTGCCGGATACCTCTCTCGGATGGGTCCGGAAGCGGCGAGTCCCGGACCGGGTGCTGGCGATCTGGCGGTGCGGGCTGAAGCCAGGAGGGCCGAGGTTGAAGCGGCATTGGCTGCCCGCGATGCGACCTTGGCCAATTGGCCGGGTCCGATCACGCTGTGGTTCGAGCATGACCTCTATGATCAGCTGCAGCTGGTGCAAATCCTGGACCGACTCGATGGGAGGTCCGACGTGTTTCTGATTCAACAGGACACATTCATTGCGGAGTCACCCGGTGGGGTGGCCGCCTGGGAAGGTCTCCGCCGTCCGGTCACGCAGCATCAGGTCGAGGTCGCGAAAAGCACCTGGCGCGCCGTCACTTCTCCCACTCCTGAACAGGTTGTTGCCCTGGGCGTCGGCTTCGCGAATGCGCTCCCGCACCTCGGCCCCTCTCTCTTCCGGTTTCTTCAGATGCTGCCGGGCCCCTCAGGGGTGAATCGGACCGAAGCGGCTGTGCTGGAGGTCCTGGCATCCGGCCCGGCGACGGGAGGCGTCTTGTTTCGCGAAACACAGCGGCGGGAAGAGGCCCCGTTCAGGGGGGACTGGTCGTTCTGGGATCTGCTCGCCGGCCTGGAGGGGCTGCTGGTCGGCGACTCCAGCGCGCATCCGGCTCGGGTCACCTGGTCACTCGGCGATCTGGGCAGGTCTGTGCTCGAAGGAGAGGTCGATCGCGTCGACGCCGTGGGCCTTGACCGATGGTGGGGCGGCACGCATCTGACACCCGGGTCAGACTGGCGCTGGGACGAAAATCGCCTGACGCGGAGGAGGGAAACGCCCACCTGAATCGTGGTGAAAATTCGCTGGTTTGCCTTGGCTCGAGGGCGGTCCGCACGACGGACCCCGGGATATCGGGGCTGGAAGCGTTTCCAGTGGCTGCAGGGCCCGCTCTCCGGTGTGGACGAGATGTGGAAAAGACCGATTGATTCAAGGACGCATGCCAGTCGCAATCCAGAAATGTTGCGATAAACGGATAAAGGACTGTTTTAACAGGCTTTATGCGAAAGTGAAAATTGGATCCGATCTCTGGAAGAAGGAAAAGCGTCTGAATCGCCTAAAAACGGCGTTGTGGACAAGGTGTGGATTCAGTCGGCCCCATCTGGCCTTGACGGGGTCGGGAAGGCGCTGAATTAGGGCACCTGCCAATGCCCCAAGCGTTGTCTGCGGACGCATGATGCCCGCCCTCTCCTACCGCCCGGATTTCCTCCAACAAGCGCGGGCGGACAGCCTGCTCGAATCGCTCCTCGAGAGCATCCCTTGGGAACAGCATTCGGTCCGCCTCTTCGGCAAGTCGGTGCCCTGCCCCAGACTCTCGGCCTGGCACGGCGACCCGGGTGCCAGGTATGCTTACAGTGGCACGAGGCATGATCCTCAACCCTGGACACCGGACCTTCTCGCAGTTCGAGATGCCCTTACTGGCGTCGGGCCGCGCCCGTTCAATTCCGTACTTCTCAATCGCTACCGCACGGGCCAGGACAGCATGGGCTGGCACGCCGATGATGAGCCTGAGCTGGGACCCGATCCGGTGATCGCTTCCGTCAGTCTCGGAGCCCGCAGGAAAATGCGGTTCAGGCTGAAAGCCGATCACCGCCAGACACACGAGCTATGGCTGGATCACGGCTCGTTGCTCATCATGCGCGAGGACTGCCAACGGCTGTGGCAGCATGCGCTCCCGAAGTCCAGGAAAATCGCTGAGGAGCGAATCAACCTGACCTATCGGCTAATTCTCTGACCGCTGGGCTTGGACCCTTGATTCGCCCGGCCTCAGACGCCCTCGTGAATGACCGGCGCTCAGCGGAGATCAGGAGAGGACTTTCTCGAACTTGGGAATGTCCTCAAGCACGGACCCGGTCCCGCGTACCACGGCCGTGAGCGGGTCTTCCGCGACGTAGACAGGGAGGTCAACCCGGCCTTTGATGAGGCCGTCCAGTCCCTTGAGCATGGCTCCGCCCCCTGTGAGCATGATCCCGCGCTCCAGAATGTCCGACCCCAGTTCTGGCGGCGTCCTTTCGAGGCACCGAATGACCGCAGCGGCAATCTGTGATACGGGCTCCCGAAGCGCCTCGCGGACATCTTCAGAGGAGATGGTCCTGATTTTCGGAATACCCGAGACAAGGTCACGGCCCTTGACGGACAGTTCCAGTTCCGGGTCGAGCTCGACCGCGCTTCCAACCTCCAACTTGATGCGCTCGGCGGTCCGCTGACCGATCAGGAGGTTGTGATTCCGCTTGAAGTACTGCACGATGGCGCTGTCCAGTTCGTCTCCTCCGACGCGAATGGACTCGTCGATCACGATTCCGGACAGGGCGATCACGGCGATCTCGGTGGTTCCTCCCCCGATGTCGACGATCATGTTGCCAACGGGCTCGGCCACGTCGAGCCCAATCCCGATGGCTGCGGCCATCGGTTCATCGATCAGGTACACCTGGCGGGCGCCGGCATGCTCGGCGGAGTCGCGGACGGCCCGCTTCTCGACTTCCGTAATGCCGCTCGGGACGCAGACCACCATGCGGCGGATCGCGGTGAACCAGCTGGTCTGGACCTTGCGGATGAGGTGCCTGATCAGCTGCTCTGCCACCTCGAAGTCCGCGATGACCCCATCCTTGAGGGGCCGAATGGTCTCGATGTCCCGGTGGGTACGCTCGTGCATCTGCTGCGCTTCGGATCCCACGGCGATGATCTTCCGGGACGAGCGGTTCAGGGCGACGATGCTCGGTTCGTTCAGGACGATGCCGCGACCCTTGATGTAGATCAGGGTGTTGGCCGTGCCGAGGTCGATTGCAACGTCCGATGCGAAATTCAAGAGTGCCATCCGGGGTCCGGTTGCCGTCAGGGGGTGCGCCGTCGAATGCGGCAGGGGAATGACTTCCGAGGTCTCCCGGCCAGGATTCTCCGATCAAATCAGGAATGGTAGGGGAGCGTCGGTGAGCCAATTGCTCAACGCTTGTATAATACGTTCCCGTCCTTGGCCGACCAACGCGCCAAACCCCAAACAGTCCCCTGAAAACGCCCCGAAAACGCAAAAAACTGGCCCCCGCCTTCGACTGGTTCAGCGGCCAGGGGTGGCAGCCCTTCCCGTTTCAGGAGGAGGTCTGGCTGCGCTACTTGCGCGGAGAGAGTGGACTCATTCACGCGGCTACGGGATACGGAAAGACCTACGCGGCGCTGTTCGGTCCCCTCCTCGACGCACTCCGTAGCGGAGACCGGGGCGGGGAGGGGCTGCGCCTGCTCTGGATTACGCCGCTGCGGGCGCTCGTCAATGACACGGTTCAGGCGTTGCGTCGCCCCATTGAGGATCTGGCGATTCCCTGGAACGTGGAGCGGCGGACAGGCGATACCAGCGCCGAAGTCAAGTCGCGTCAGCGGGATGCACTGCCTGAAGTGCTGGTGACCACGCCGGAGAGTCTCTCCCTACTGATGACCTACGCCAACCTGCGGGAGGAATTCCAAAACCTGCAGGCAGTAGTCGTGGATGAATGGCACGAACTGATGGGCAGCAAACGAGGCTCACAGACGGAGTTGGGCCTGGCCAGGCTACGGACGTGGAATCCTGACGTGCGGCTATGGGGCGTGTCCGCGACCATCTCGAATCTGGATGAGGCCCTGAATGTGCTGACGGGGCCTAACGCCCCCCGACGTGCCATTGTACAAGGGCGGGAGTCCAAGGAGGTGGTGGTCGACACCCTGCTTCCTCAAACGGTGGAGCGGTTCCAGTGGACGGGACACGTTGGGGTCAACATGGCGCCGGCCGTGGCCGCCGAGATAGATCAGGTCGCCACGTCGCTGGTCTTCACCAACACACGGTCGAACGCGGAGTTGTGGTATCAGGCGCTTCTGGCGGAGCGACCGGAATGGGCGGGGCGCATTGCCGTGCATCACGGCTCCATCGACCGCAAGACCCGTCGTTGGATTGAGCAGGCCCTCGGCGAAGGAGCGATGCGATGCGTGGTCTGTACATCCAGTCTGGATCTCGGGGTTGACTTTGCCCCGGTGGAGCGCGTTTTCCAGGTTGGCAGTCCCAAGGGCATCGCGCCGGCGCCGTCAGCAGAATCACCTGCGTGCCGACGCATGCCCTGGAAATGGTGGAGTTCGCCGCGGCACGGAAGGCTGCCGAGAAGCAGATGGTGGAGCCCCGCGAGCCCATCGAAAAACCCTACGACGTGCTTGTGCAGCACCTGGTCACGGTAGCGATCGGCGGTGGGTTCAGACCCGATGACATGCTGCGGGAAGTGCGGGACGCGTGGAGTTTTCGGAACCTGACCGACCAGGAGTGGGCGTGGGCACTGCAGTTCTGCAAGACCGGTGGGGCCAGCCTGAAGGCGTACGAGCACTACCAGCGGATCGTGGAGTACCAGGGATTGCTGGTCTGCGCCTCCAATGAACTGGCCCGGCGTCACCGGATGAGCATCGGTACGATTGTCTCCGATACATCGATTGGACTCTACTTCCGGAACGGGCACAAACTGGGCACCGTCGAGGAAAGCTTTGTCTCTCGCATGAAGACCGGCGACGTCTTTTTCTTCGGTGGAAGGGTGCTGGAGTTCGTCAAGATCCGTGACCTCAGAGCCATCGTCCGACCCGGCAAGGCCCTCAAGGGCGCGGTGCCTCGGTGGCAGGGCGGACGGATGCCGCTCTCCGGGGAGATGAGCGCGGCCATGCGCCGGATGTACGGGACGGCACGTGACAAGGAGATGGACGACATCGAACTGGAAGCGCTGCAGCCCATCCTTGAATTGCAGTCCGCCTGGTCCGTCATCCCGGCCCCCGATGAACTGCTCATCGAACGCGTCCGCAGCCGTGACGGATATCACCTCTTCGTGTATCCGTTTGAGGGAAGGACCGTGCACGAGGGGCTCGCTGCCCTGATGGCGTATCGCATGGCGCAGGTCACGCCGATGACGGTATCGCTCTCGTACAACGACTACGGGATCGAATTCCTGTCTCCGGAGCCGGCGCCCTTTGACCAGGCCCTGGAGGCTGGTCTGTTTGATGCCGATGGCTTGATGGAGGACATCGAGGACAGTATCAACGCCGCAGAAATGGCGCGGCGTCAGTTCCGGGGTATTGCACGGGTAGCCGGCCTGGTGTTTTCCGGGTATCCCGGCAGGGCGAAGGGCGCCGGGCAAGTACAGGCTTCCTCCAGCCTCCTGTTCGACGTGTTCATGCGGCACGACCCGGACAATTTGCTCATCAGGCAGGCCCGCCGACAGGTGCGGGAAGAGCAACTGGAACAGAAGCGCCTGGAGGCAACCCTGGCCCGGATCCGGGCGGCGCGGCTGGTGGTAGTAGACACCCCTCGCGTGAGTCCGCTCGCATTCCCCATTCTGGTAGACCGCTTGGGGCAGACACGCCTCACCAATGAGCGGCTCGGAACCCGCATCGAACGCATGAAAGCACAACTGGAGCGCGCCGCCGAGGAATCCCTCTCGCAGGCGTAGTGGTGATCGAAGCAAACAAAGCGCAGACCGCTCCGGATCTGCATCAGTGCGTGGTGACGGAGGTGGCTGGGCAGCGGGTGGCGCTGATGCCGGAGCGTTCCCTCTTTCACCTAGACTCGGGGGACCTGTACATCGCCGACCTTCATGTTGGCAAGAGCACGGTGTTTCGGACCCAGGCCATCCCGATCCCAGCTGGCGACACGGAGGCTGATCTTGAACGCCTGGCGAGGGCGCTGGCGCGCACCCGGGCAAGACGCCTGATCATACTGGGGGACTTTCTCCACGGCCCGGATTCTCACCTGGAAAGCAGTTGGCAGACCTGGAGAGAGGCGCGCTCGAAGCTGTCCGTGATACTGGTCCGCGGCAACCACGATGTCTCTGCCGGTGATCCCGCGCCGCATTGGGGTGTGGATGTGGTGCAGGATCCGTGGTCCACTGGCGAACTGGTGCTCCGACACGAACCCGTCGAGTCTGATCAGGGCTACGTGCTCTGCGGACACCTTCACCCGGCCATCCGTCTGCGCGGACAGGGGAGTGATCGATTGCGGCTGCCCTGTTTCCACGTGGGGCGTCGGATCACGGTCCTCCCCGCCTTCACCCAGTTCTCTGGGGGCCACTCAATTCGGCCGAGGAAGTCGGACCGGGTATTCGCCGTGGCTGAGGACAGCGTGCTGGATGTCACCGGGCTTGCGCGGCCCAAATAAAGCACAAAAAGAGAACCCGGCCTTACGGGGCCGGGTTCTCTTTCGACGTCACCACTTGTACGACCTTACAGGGTCGTATGGGCGGGACGCGGTGTTCTGGCAGCCGACCTCGACCAAACAACGGGCCAAGGGACAAAATGGGTGTCTTCCGGCGCGGTAGCGGGTCGGAAACGGTCCATTTGGGGGAAACAAGCGCACTGCAACGGAAAAACCGTCCGCGTCCCAGCCCCTACCCGGCGGGTTCAAACAGGGCTAAAACAGCCCCTTCGGGGTCTTGGATCACGCAGTACCGTCCGTGGCCTGCCATCTCCTTGGGACCTGCAATGATCTTACCACCTCCGCCCCGGCAGGCGGCCATGGAGAGATCCAGGTTTTCCACATTTACGTAGATCATCCATTGGGCCGGGAGGTCCGCGTTTCCGCCACGGGCGTGGCAGATCCCCGTGGCCGGATCACCCGTTGACGGCACCGTCATGGTGAAGTCGTTGTACGCGCCCATGTTGACGGGCTCAGGCTTCCATCCAACGACCCCTTTGTAGAAGTCGCGGACTCGTTCCGCGTCCTTTACAGTTAGGTCAAACCAGGTGACGGTCCCGGCGGCTGGCTTGTCTGGCATGGTCGATTTCCCAAAGTGAGCGGTTGTCGTAGGTTGGCCAAGTTATTTGATGGTCGACGCGCCGACAATGCCGGAACTACCCGATATCGAAGCCTACCTGCATGTCCTTCGCCGGGACCTGGTCGGCAGGGAGGTCAACGGCGTGCGACTCAAGTCGCCGTTTCTGGTACGGACAATTGCACCGCCGCTCAAGAGTATCGAGGGCCATGCCGTTTCAGGTGTACGGCGAATAGGAAAGCGAGTGGTTCTTGAGTTCGGCGGTTTCGTCCCCGAGCGGTTCGTGGTCATTCACCTGATGAAGGCCGGCCGCCTGAAGTGGCGCAAGCCCGGGGCCGGCCTGCCCGGAAAGATGGGTCTCTGCGCCTTCGACTTCGAACATGGGACCGTGATTTTCACCGAGGCCGGACGCAAACGCCGGGCATCCATCCATGTAGTCGAAGGAGAGGAAGCGTTGGCCCACCTTGATCCCGGAGGCGTGGAGGTCGAGGACCTGGATGCCGATGGCTTTCATGAGTTGGTCTCCAGCCACCGGCACACCATGAAACGCACGCTCACAGACCCCCACATTCTGTCCGGAATAGGCTCGGCCTACGCGGACGAGATCCTGCTGCGGGCAGGGCTCTCGCCGATGAAGCGGGCCTCGCAATTGGACCGGGATGAGTCGGGCAGACTGCGCGATGCCTGCCTGTCAGTCCTGGGGGAGTGGACAAAGCGCATCCAGACCGAAACGGGAGCTGGTTGGCCGGAGGTAACAGCCTTTCGACCTGCGATGGCTGCGCACGGAAAAGCGGGGGAGCCCTGTCCACAATGCGGTTCTCCCATCCAGAAAATTGTCTACGCCGAGACCGAGACCAACTACTGCGCAACGTGTCAGACCGGTGGGACCGTTCTGAAGGATCGTTCGCTCTCCCGTCTACTCAAGGAGGACTGGCCGCGGGATCTGGACGCCTGGCAAGAGCGCCTGGGCCGTGGCTCAGGCGGGGCTTAACCGGCGCTCGAGGCGCTCGAGTTCGACGCAGAACGCGGGGTCCGTGTCGATCCGCGCCTGAACGGCCCGGCAGGCGTGGATCACCGTGGAGTGATCACGTCCGCCGAAGCGCCGCCCGATGGCCTCAAGTGAGAGGGACGTCATCTGCTTGCAGAAATGCATGGCCACGTGACGGGCATCCACAATGGGACGCTTGCGGCTCTTGCCGATGACCTGCTCCACGGTCATTCCGTAGGCCTCTGCGACCAGATCCCGAATCTCCGTTGCGGAAGGCGTGCGTCGCTTCGAGGTCGAGATGACATCGGCCAACAGCGGCTGGACCACGTCCAGCGTGAGGGGCGAATCGTCAATGTTGCGCGACGCCAGGATCCGGTTCAGCGAACCCTCCAGGACGCGAATGTTGTCGGTGACGTTGGCCGCGATGTACTCAATGATCTCAAACGGCAGGTCGAGTCCGTGCCGGTTGGCACCACGCTGCAGAATGGCGATCCGCGTCTCAAAGTCGGGCGGCTGAACGTCGGCACTGAGTCCCCAGCGGAACCGGGAAAGGAGTCGCTCCTCGATGCCCTTGATCTCCGAAGGTGGGCGGTCAGCGGCCAGAACAATCTGGGCGCCGCCCTGGTGGAGGTCATTGAAGAGATGAAAGAACTGCTCCTGCGTCTTCTCCTTGCCACTGAAGAACTGAATGTCATCGACAATCAGAACATCAATTTCCCGGAACGAACTGGCGAACTCGCCCAGCATGTTGTGCTGGATGGCGTGGACGAAACAGTTCGTGAAGGCCTCGCTGGTGAGGTACAGGATGTTCAGATCCGGATGCGCATCAGCTACAAGGTTGCCAATGGCATGAGCCAGGTGGGTCTTCCCGAGACCGACCTTTCCGTAGATCAGGAACGGGTTGAAGCTGGTGGCTCCCGGGCGCTCGGCTACCGCAAGACCGGCGCTGCGGGCCAGGCGGTTGCAGTCGGCCTCGATGAAGTCATCGAAGGTGTAGCTGGAGTTGAGTGTCGCCGGCCTGGTGGGGCGGGGCGCTGCAGGTGCCGGGGGCTTGGCCAGTTCCAGCGTAGCACTCGGTGCGGGGTATCCCCCCGAACCACGGTACGATGGGGAAGTGACCGGGGCGGCAGGCGTGAGAGCCGACTCATTGACGGTCCCGGGCGGGCGACCCGGGCCCATCACCTCAAAGTGGATCTCAGGTGATCGCCCGTCTATGTCGGCGATGGTTTCGCGAAGAAGATCGGCGTAGTGGCGCGATACCCAGGTTCGATGGAAGTCATCCGGCACGCCCAGCGTCACGCTGGGGGCGTCAGATTCTGCCACGAAGTCCAGAAGCTCTACCGGTCGAATCCAGGTGTTGAACGGCTGAGCCGGCACTGCACGTTCTAGCGAGTCCTTGCACTGTTTCCAGAGCGATACGGACGCTGACGTCATGCGGGCGGTGGGAATTGGGAGCTGTGGGGGGAGAGGGGCGGACTCCACAATGGTAGCCTTCCCCCCCGACGCGCGGCAAGGCATCCGGACCCCTAATTATCCACCCTGCGTCCCCCCCTATCCACACCTAATCCTGTGGAAAAATAAAGATGAAGGGAGAGCCGATTCCGGCAGGAACCCGGGAACCCGCCGCAGGGCGGGCCCGCGCGGCCTACACTCCGAACCGTTTCATGATTTCCTGGGCGTGTTCGCCAACCTTGGGCTTCTTGATAACGTCTACCAACGTGCCCTCCTCGTCAATGAGGAAGGTGCTGCGAACCGTTCCCATGTACTTCTTTCCGTACATGTTCTTTTCCCGACGTGCGCCGTAGGCGTTGAGCACCTCGTGCTCAGTGTCGGCAATGAGCGGAAACGGCAGATCAAACTTCTCGGCGAACTTGGCGTGCTTTGCGGCGGGATCATCGGAGACGCCGACGATGGCGATGCCGTGCTGACCGAGGACCTCGAAGTTGTCCCGGAGATTGCACGCCTGCTTGGTGCAGCCCGGCGTGTTGTCCCGGGGATAGAAGTAGAGGGCGACCTTCTTGCCGCGCAGCTCTTCGGAGGAAATGGAGCCGTCCTGGGTTTCGCCCTGGAATGCGGGAGCGGGTTGGCCGATTTCTGGAGTCATCAGGATTTCAGTTCTGAGAAAGTGAGCAGGATGCCGTCCATGTCCTCGATCGTGAACTCGAAGAGTCCGAAGAGCCGGGGCTCCAGGTCACGGACCATGGGGACGGTGCCCTTGATGCGCTTGTGGAGACCCCGCACGTCCTCAATGGGAATGTGGAGCATGATCCGGTCCTCGAAGTTCACATGCCGGTAGTCAACCGTCGACTCTCCTGCGACAGAACGCAATATGATGCGAAGAGCGCCCGCACGGAGGAAGGCACGGGTGACATCATCCTTCCCCGTGATGCGGACCAGTTCGAACCCGAGAACCTGCTGGTAGAACTCAACCGCACGGTTGATGTCGGCGACAGGAAAACTGGGAATCAGGCCGGACATGGAGGGCCCGTGGGAGGTTGGGTTGGGCGGAGCATAATCGTGAGGCTCAACGCCGATGCGAGGCCTGCCGGAAAATAGAGATCGCAGCGCTCCGAAGTGTGACAACCCTGTCCGTCCGGGGAACGCAAGCCCGGACCGCAGAGAATCGCTAAACTTCACCCCACCACCGGGCCAGGCCCGGGGCCCTCACCAGACGAGTCCCAGCATGAAGACAGCCGCGAATCTCATCCTCGCAGTCATCGCCGGAATGGTAGCCGGCAGCCTGGTAAACATCGCCATCGTCAATCTGGGTCCGCTGGTCATCCCGCTTCCGGAGGGCGCCGACGCTTCAAACATGGAGACGCTGGCTGAAACCATGCACCTGTTTCGGCCCGTGAACTTCTTGACGCCATTCCTGGCGCATGCCCTCGGGACGCTGGTCGGCGCCTTTGTCACCGCGAAGATCGCACGCACGCACCGGCTCGCGGCGGCCTTGGGGATAAGTGCCCTCTTTCTCCTCGGCGGCATATCGGCCGTGGTGGCACTCGGGGGACCGATGTGGTTCAAGGTGCTCGATCTCGTGGTTGCCTACATCCCCATGGGCTATCTCGGTGCCCGATTGGCCGGGGTGAAGTACCCGGCTGGGTCTGCTGACTGACACGGGGGCGGCTGTCCGGGAGACGATGGCTGACGGCGATGTCGGTGGTGGGTTGTGGGTGCGTTGGCTTCGGGCGTTCGGTGGCTTCGCAACGCGCATTCGCGGCCGCCTTCGCTTTGCCCTTCCGTCGCTTCGCCTTCCTCCGGAAGTTGCATCTGACATGGTTTGTGAACTTATCCGGCGGGATTCTCCTGGCTGAAGTTCACTTTGGGCCCTCAGTAAACTTATCCGGCGGGATTCACGTGGCTGAAGTTCACTTTGGGCCCTCAGTGAACTTATCCGGCGGGATTCACGTGGTCGAAGTTCACTTTGGGCCCTCAGTGAACTTCGGAGCAGCCCGCTTTCCGTGGCGACCCTGACCGACATATTGCGAGGTGATCTCCGCCGCCGCCCTGACCGCCCTGAAGCGCCGCCATGGTGGGCAGTGACCTCCGCCGGCGCGCCTCGACCGCCACGGCGCGCCTCGACCGCCATGGTGCGCCTTGACCGCCACGGCGCGCTCGGCGGTCAGCATATCCGCCAGCGCACGTCCAGAACCGCAATCGGGTCGGTGCCCCGAGACGGCAGCCCAATTGCCGAAACATATGTGTAGAAACATGTGCGTTGACCTGCTGTTTATCGCGGCATGGCGGATGTCAAGGCTCATAGGAAGGGGCGGGCGGCAGGGAGCAATCCCGCAAACCGCTTCGACAGGCTCTCCACGGAGCTTGACCCTGGCGAGCTGACGGAGGAGGAGCGGCGCGCCGTTCCGACGAAGTTTCTGACTGACACCACCCGCTCTGTCCTGTCAGAGAACAAGAGTCCGGACGTGGGCTTTCGATTCTCGCTGAATCCGTATCGGGGATGTGAGCATGGGTGCTGCTACTGCTTCTCTCGCGCGTCCCACGAGTACCTGGGCTTTTCGGCAGGGCTGGATTTCGAGACCCGCATCATGGTCAAGCAC
>JABDJZ010000055.1 GCA_013003255.1 Rhodothermales bacterium | reverse complement strand
ATGAACAGCGCATTCCAGGACACCGGGTAGTCGGAAAATGGCTGCAGAACCTGCGTCCCGTATACCGTGAAGCAGTCCAGGAGGATGTGCGTCAGGATCACAAGGAAGACCAACCACCGCCATTGTCGGGGCGGGGCCTCCTGCCGTCGATGCAGCCGCGCCAGGGCCGCGCCCACGATGGGGGTCAGCAGCACGGCGAAGAACAGGGAGTGCGTGATTCCGCGATGGAACGCTAACTCCCCCACCGAATCGAGGAACGGGTACGCCACGATGTCCAGATCCGGCAGCGTGCCCAGGACCGCGCCCCAGGCAGCACCGCGCCAACCGGCATGACGCCCGGCCACAGCTTCTCCTACGGCTGCGCCGAGTGCAATCTGGGTTATCGAATCCAAGGCAGTCGGTGGGGTTCTGGGGCCGGCGCATATGCGTACGGGGCCCGAGGGATCCTGCGCTGGGCCTCCCCCGGATCCCGGCGGGGGCCTCGCGCGTCGGACGCATCCAATTTCCCGACTCCCACCATGCGCTTTCTCCCGATCCTGACCCTGTCCTTTGCCGTTGCGCTGACGGCCAACGCCTCTTCCCGCGAGGCTGGCTCAAGCGCCGCCGCGGAGGCATCCGCATTTGCCGCCTTCGGCGGAGACGTCCTGATCCACGGCGACATGGCCTTCGTCTCCGAGCCCTCCGGATTCCGGGATCCCGGCCAGGTGCACGTGGTGCAGCGACAGGGCGATTCCTGGGAGATCACCCAGACCCTGATGGCTGCTGACGGCGTGGTCGGTGACCGATTCGGAGTCCGCATCGCCGCCAACGGCAACCTGCTTGCCGTGGCCGCGCCCGCAGCTCGGGATGGGCAGGGGGCGGTGTACATGTTCTCCTCCGACCAGGGCGCCTACAGGCAAGTCGCGGAACTCACGGCGCCCGTAGCAGGCCTTGGGAATAACTTCGGCGGAGCAGTCGCCATGATCGGCGACGTGGTGGTGGTCGGCTCTGCAACGCACAGCCGGGTGGATGCCTTCGTGGAGAATGCCGGTGACTGGGTAGCGGTGGCAGAGCAGTCCGGACCTACCGGATTCGGTCAGGCTCTGGCCGTGGATGGAGACCGGGTTGCCGTGGGATCTCCGGAGGTGGTACAGGTCCTCCGCTGGAACGGTGTCCGTTTTGACGCCCACAGCCTGATTGAAGCAGACGATGACGCGACTGGCCGGTTCGCCGGGTCTTTGGCGCTCTCGGGTGACCGACTGGCCATTGGCGATGCCGGTCGCGACGGATCCGGAACGGTCCATCAGTTCACGTGGACCGCGGACAATTGGGTGGCAGGGCCGCGCCTGGATGCTCCGGAGGAGTATGCACGGAGAGCCCAGTTTGGTGGACAGATTCAGTTTGACGGCTCCGACCTTTGGATTGCGGCTCCCGGTGCTCCGGGCGGCGGCGCACTGCATCACCGCGGTGCTGACGGGTCCCTGGACATACTGGCCGAGGCTGGCCTGACCGCTCGCGCCTCATTCGGCGGTGGTTTTGACGTGGCAGGAGACCTGCTGGTAGTTGGCGCTGCAGGAGACGCCTATGGCGAAGGCACGGCCTTCGTGTACCGCACGACGGAGGCCGGCTGGGAGACCGAAGCGGTTGTCTATGACGAGCCCGTGCAGCCGCCGGCCGTGGCTGGGCAGGAAGTCGAATGCCGGGAAGGAAAGGCAGACACGTATCGCTGTGACGGCGTGGACCTCTTGGCATTCCTCCCGAACACGGACATGGAGATTGCACGTGGTGTCCGCCTGAATGACATCTGGGGCTGGACCGATCCCGAGACCGGCAAGGAGTACGCGCTGGTAGGTCACATGGAAGCCATGGCCGTGGTGGATGTCTCCAACGCTACCGGTCCTGTCTACCTGGGCACGCTACCCCGCACCGAGGGGTCTCCGGGGTCAACCTGGCGCGACATCAAGGTGTACCGGGACCACGCGTTCATCGTGGCTGATGGGGCCGGCGCCCACGGCATGCAGGTCCTGGACCTGCGGCAATTGCGAGACCTCCAGGACACGCCGGTTCAGTTTGAGCCCACGGCCTTCTACGATGGCATTGCCTCGGCTCACAACATCGTGATCAATGAGGAGACCGGGTACGCCTACACGGTGGGCAACAGCTCGGGCGGCGAGACCTGCGGGGGCGGGCTCCACATGATTGACATCCGTGAGCCGGCCAACCCCCAGTTCGTTGGCTGTTTCACCCACACAGGGACGAACAACAGTGGAGGCGGCGCCACGCACGATGCGCAGTGCATCACCTACTCGGGTCCGGATGCCGAGCATCGTAGCAAGGAGATCTGCGTTTCCTCCAACGGCGCAGCCCTCTCGGTCTCAGATGTGTCCGACAAGGACAATCCCATCCCGATGTCACAGGCCACCTACCCCAACTTTGCCTATGTGCACCAGGGCTGGTTCACCGATGACCACCGGTACTTCTACCAGAATGATGAAGGCGATGAGCTCTCAGGCCTGACTGACCGGACGCGGACCATGATCTGGGACATGACCGACCTCGATGACCCGCAGATGATCGGCGAGTTCTTTGGCCCCACCAATGCGACCGACCACAACCTGTATGTGGACGGCAACCTGATGTACCAGACCAACAACGCCAGCGGCCTGCGGATCGTGGACATTTCGGACCCGGAGAATCCGGTGGAGGTGGGGTTCTTTGACACTACGCCCTACGGCAATGACAACGCGGGCTTTAACGGCACCTGGAGCAGCTACCCGTACTTCGGTTCGGGAACGCTGGTGGTGACCAGCCGGCGCGAGGGACTTTACATGGTGCGCAAGCGCAACATCGACACGTAGGCCGCCCCAAGATCGGCGCGTAGGTGGGATGGACAGATCGCCGTCGCGCCGGCGGGCCGCGGCGCAGCCGACCTACCGCCCAAACAGCTTGCCCACGAGGCCGTAATACTCCACGGTCACCAGGGGTTCGAACGTATTCAGCCGGCTGGCCAGGTTGATCCTGAACGGCAGGTTGAACGGTTTCGACCAGGCCAGGCCGACCTCGTCCCGCCTTGTGGTCTCGCCGTGCCAGGCCGTCCCGTGGGCGCCGAAGACCACGATCCCCAGGTTGGTCTCCCCGAAGCCCATTCGTTCGGCGAGGGCAGAGCCAAAATCGTGCTCCCAGAAGACGGCCAGCCAGCGGCGGGCCACCACGCGGGCATCCCGCCGGCTCCGGAACGCCACCGCCTGGGCCACGGGCCCCGTGGCCACATCCAGCACGCCGCGACGCTGCACTGGCACGCCCTCGCTCCCGCCGCCGGCCACGACGTCCAATCGCAGGAACGCCGGAATTGCGCGCCGTCTCATCAGCGTCGGAATGCGGACAGAAACCGCCCCCTGCCATCGCCCGAATCCAAAATCGGAGCCCGCCAGATCACGCTGGGCGCCCTCAGCGACAAGGTCTGCGTAGGCGGAAAGGCCCGGACGCTTCATTTCCACGTCGCCGGCGCGCAGGCGCACGGTGGCCGCGGCCAGAGTGCCCTCATCGATGGGCGGATTCTCGCGCTGGACGTTCTTCCGCAGCCACCCCTCATAGTCATCTTCCTTTGACAGGGACCGGTGTTCTTCGTGGGAGGCGCCCGCCTCAAGCGTCACACCGCCCAGACGTACGCCGAGCGTTCCCCATCGGCGCGCCCGGTCATAGTAATCGAAGTAGTCATCGTACCCGGCATACGTAGCCAGCCCTGCAAGAAAACGGTCATACCGCGAACCGACCCCGGAAATGGCCGACACCCGCTCCACCCCGGCGTTGGCACTCAACCGCCCCGGAGGCGCCCATTCCAGCGTGTTGCTCCATGAGAAGCGGTCCGGGGCCTCATCGAATGCCAAAGCCGGCCGAAAGGTGACAGAACGCGTCAGCGGAATCAGCGGCCGCAGTCCAATGTGCCATCCGTCCACGCGATTGAACCAGACCCACGGCTTCAACCACTCCGGGTCCGGCACCCCGATCTCCGGAGGAAGCTGGCGGATCTCTGACACCGGGATGGCGGCGTACTGGGCCAGCATGCCTTCGGGTCGGAAGAAGGCGGCGACGCTCCGATCCTCACGCATGGTGCGAATGTCTTCCGCCTCCTCCTCGGAAAGCGGGATCATCCCGGGATTCCAGTCGAAGAGCCAGGCGCCGGCCTCAACGGCCGGGTCATCGCGTTGGATACGGGTGCTGGCAAAGAGCGAATCCTGTGGCGGCACCTCCGTGGCGTGCAGCGAGAGTCCCGAAACCTGGCGGTACCGAGCCCTGGGGTAATCAACCCCGGCGCGGCCGAATCGCACCCACCCCTCGGCGGCGAAGAACAGCGGCAGCATGGCACCTCCCCTGCGCACAAAGCGCTGCTCCATGCGCACGGTGCGCTCCAGGACAGGCGGCGGTCCTATCCTGTCCACAGTGGGGCGGGCGGTGATGGACAGGACATCGAACGTGCTGTCCTCCACAGCCAGTGTCCCTACGAAGCCGGCCATCGAAACCGAGGAAGGCGAGAACGCGATGTCGTGGATCACACGGCCGTCCCGGGACCGCTGTTCGGTCAGCCGAAACACATAGGCCGAAAGTGCCTGCGGGTGCAGGGGTGAGCGGAAGCTGGTGCCCTCCAGAACCACGTCATCGTCATAGAAATTCGGGACGGGCAGCGGGCGCTGGTACAGGAATCGCTCCCTGCGGTCCGGCTTGAGGCGTCTAGCCCTGACTACCTCCCTCACGCTATCCCGCGCCTTCCACCAGGACGAGCCAATGCTCTCCTCCACCTGTACCAGGTCGAACTCCCTGTAGAGCATGAAGCGGGTGTACACCTCGGCGTAGGAGGTGGATACCGAATCCCGCCATGCTGCCTTGGCCTCCAGCACCTGACGCATGATTCCCACTCCCGGGTCCTCGCCTGAGACCACGAGTTCGCCAAGCTGGACCGGGTCCGGGTCCAACTGAATGGACACATCCGAACGCGGCGCACGCTGCAGAAAAACGGACCTGGAGCGGTAGCCTATGTGCCTGACCCGCAGTGTGGATGGAAAGGCAGTCACGGGAAGCGAGAATCGGCCGTCCGTGTTGGTCACCGTCCCTTCCAGCGTGCCCTCCAGCTGGATGGTCGCGCCGATCAGCGGCAGGCCCGAATCGGAGTCCGTTACGGTGCCCCGAACGACGCCCTGCGCCCAGGCAGAGGGACCTGCCTGGAGTGCGAATCCTGCCAGGAACAGCAGGAGGACGCGCGTGACCTTCCGTGAATTCACTCGGTGGTGGACCTGGTTGTTCAGCTTCCCGGGGCGCCGTAGCGCCTCTCGTCGACGCCGAAGTAACTCTCGGGGCGTTCTCACGTTCAAGAACGCGATGGAAGACACTTTCAGTATACGAGGCGTTCTGGAGACGGCGGCAGACCTTTACGCCGAGCACGGCAGATTCGTGAGCTTTGCCAACCTTGCCGAAGCGACCGGCGTTTCCGAGGAAGCCCTCTGCGATGAGTTTGGTACCGTGGACCAGTTGGTGACGCGGTACTACGTGGACCTCGTGGATCGCTGTCGGGAAACCGTTGAGAGTCTGGCCCCGCCCTCCGCCGAGGAACGCGCAGGTGCCTTCGCCTTCATCATGCTGGATCTGTTGGAGGAACGGCCGGATTTCGTCCGTGCCACCTTCCGATCGTACGCGGCTGCCTTTGGAAGCGGGTTCCGGTCTCGACTGGACCAGACCGTTGGTTTCGTCCTGGACGCGCCGGATGTGTCCGGCCTCAACCAGGCCGTCCTCACGTCCGCCCCATTCTCCTTCCCGACGGTGGACATTTTCGTTCGACTGCTGGACACCTGGCGCGGGGACACGTCCGACGGCCGGCAGCGGTCGACCGCCCTCCTGGACAAGGTCCTCCGGTTCTACGCCGGGCTGGCGACGAGTCCTACCCTGGCTGACGGCGTGGACGTGGTCCGCTATACGGCGGAGGCCGGCTATCTGCCCCGCATCCCATTTCTTACTGACTGGCTCCTGGGCTCCGATGAGCCTGAGTCAGAACCCGCGGACAACGCATGAGCGACCAAGAGCGCGCGCAGGACTTCCCTTCCACCCCCCTGCAGCGTTCCGCCATAGCAGCGAAGGCGGGATTGAAAGTGGGAGCGAATTACGCCCGGTACGCGGCACGAAGGGCTGTCTCGGGCTCCTCCGAGTCGGCCAAACGGGACCTGCACGACAGAAATGCCAAGGACCTGTTCAAGGAGCTCAGCAAGCTGAGAGGCACCGCCCTGAAGATGGCGCAGGGGATGAGCATGGATCCCGGGATCATCCCGCCGGAGTTCATCGAGGTAATGAGTCAGGCGCAGTACAGCGTGCCACCGATGAATCCGGCCCTTGTCCGCAGGCTGGTCCAGCAATCCCTCGGCGCGCCCGTCTCCGAGCTCTATGCCGAGTTCGGAGCGGATGCGGTGGCTGCGGCAAGCATCGGTCAGGTGCATCGCGCCGTCTTGAAGGATGGCCGCGTAGCTGCCGTCAAAATCCAGTATCCCAATGTCCGGGAAACCATCGAGGCGGATCTGAAGATTGCCCGTGGCCTGGCGCGCCGGTTCGTCAAGGGCAACATCGACCCCTACATCGAGGAGGTCCGCTCCATGATGGCCCTGGAGACGGACTACGGGGTGGAAGGCGAGAGCATGGAGTTCTTCTCCAGTCAGTATGCCGATGACCAGTTGGTCACCCCGCGGTGGGTACCGGAGCTGAGTTCGCGCACCGTGCTTACGATGACCTTCGTGGAGGGCCTGCATCTCCAGCAGTTTCTGGACACCGACCCGGACCAGGCTGCCCGTGACCACTTCGGGCAACTGCTGTTCGACTTCTCGCACCGGCAGGTGGCGTCTGGGTCCCGCACCATCCATGCCGACTTCCATCCAGGTAACTTCCTCTTCCAGGAAAGCGGACGGCTGGGCGTGATTGACTTCGGGTGCGTCAAGACGATGCCGGAGGAGTTCATGATGGACTTCCTGCGGGTCTTCAGGGGTGCCCTGACTG
>JABDJZ010000018.1 GCA_013003255.1 Rhodothermales bacterium | reverse complement strand
GACCCGCACAGGCCGTCAACGAGCCGGGACGCACTTGGCACGCCATTCGCAAACCCGTGAACAAAGCCGGAGGGATTGGGAGTCGCTTAAGATCGATTCCTCGTCTGGCCGATACCCCCTTGGCATTCAGGCCCTGTTCACACACATGAAGTACGACGTCATCATCGAAGGCAAGAGCCAACGATCCGCGACCGCCGAAAAGGGGTGGACCGGAGAGGAAAGAGAAGGCCCCCGGCCCGTACCCGTCGCCCGTCGGTATCCACCGGTGGTCCAGCTCCTTACGCAGGCCGATCCGTCTGTCGAACACCAGCTTTCCGCGTTCGCCAAGCAGTCGTACAAGCAGGGAAAACCGCTCAAGGACATCTGTCGCGACCTCTACCATTTCGCCCATTCTCTGGGTTTTGAGGCCACAATCGGGGTTCAGGAGGTCTACAGCGCTTCCATGCCGAGCTTCCCCGGACAGACCGTGATCTCGGCGCTTCTCATGGTCGACATTCGACCTCTGTGGATGAAAGAAGAAGTCGGCGGGACCCGTATGGGCTACGCATCCTGACGAAGACTGCCGGGTAGGAGTGGGCTGAAACGGCTCGCGATCCGGCACATGCACATCGACGAAATCATCCGTACAAGGCGTACGGTTCACAACTTTCTCCCTCGTCCCGTACCCGATGCCCTGGTCCACCAGGCCATCGAATCCGCGCGCTGGGCACCCAACCACAAGCTCACTGAGCCGTGGGAATTCCTGCTCATCGGGAAGGAAACCGCTGCCGCCATCGCGGAACGGAATGCCGAGATGTTGAGGGAGTCGAAAGGCGAGGCGCGAGCGGCACACAAACTCGCTCGCTGGCTGTCGATGCCGGGGTGGATGCTGCTGACGTGTCGACGCGTCGAAGACGCCTTTCGCCAGGAGGAGGACTATGCCGCCTGTTGTTGTGCGGCGCAGAATTTCATGCTCAGCCTTTGGGCGCAGGGCGTGGGGACCAAGTGGTCAACGAGTCCCGTGACGAGGGATCCGGAGTTCTTCCGGCTGGTGGGGATTGACCCCGATGAGCGGTTCTCAGTGGGGCTGTTCTGGTATGGCTTCGCGGCGGAGGAGTGCTCCTCGAAGCGGGGTGCGCTGGTCGATGTGGTTCGACGAGTGCCGTAGAAGCGCTGAGTACGGCCGCAGCCGCCGGACCGAGGTTGAGGCCTCCGTGGGCGCTACGCCCGGGCCGCCTAGAATCCGACTCGAAACGCCAGACCCGGCTGTGCCGAATCCGCAATAACGCGGGCCGAAAGCGTGCCGCTGGTGCCACCACGCCGAGCAGATCGCGCTGCGCTAAGCCCAGCGATCAACCGATTGGCCACCAGGGAAGCCACCAGAATCGTGCGCCGCCTACGCAGGCTCTCACTCTCCTCGCGAAGCTCCCTGTATTCAAGGAAGTCCTGCTCCGTTTCCCATTCCCACTGAAACGAGGGGTCGGAAACGTAATCGATGGAGTCCCAGGCGCGATTTCTCAGACTGACGTCGAGGTACTCGTCGCTGCTCCGATAGGTGGCCAGTCGCAGGAAGAACGTCCGGTCCTTGCCCGCGATGTCGGCTCCGGCCTGTCCGGTGGCGAGTGTGCGATAGGTCTCGACGGCAGATCCGCGACGCCATTCAGCGCTTGTCGCACCCAAAGCCATGCCGATGTCTGCCAACGCGAAGGTCGCGCCCGATCGACCCCACTGGCCGCCATGGGCGTAGTGATGCCCCCATCCCGGTAGCACGAGTGACCGAAAGAACGCTCCTCTGGCTGAGGGCGTCTGGGCCTGGGCGGGCGGTGCCGTCGTCACGGCGATCAGGAGTAGCAGGGCAGCGATACGCATCCCCGGACCAACGGCCCGTCCGGATTCTGGATCCGGGTAGACGGGGAGGGGGCTATCTTTCTGCCACACCAATTCTGATCCGATGAATTCAGCTTCGCGCATACGGTCTGTATCGGCTGCGGCCGCCCCACATCTAGGTGCCCTTCTGATTGGCCTCGCGCTGGTCGCGACTGGCTGTGGCCCCTCGGCCCAGGTGGCCACGCGCGCTACCGAAATGGTCGCGCCCACCTCAGATCGGGCTGCTGGCAGCGTCCGACTTGATCGCACTGGCATCGACCAGGTCTGGGTACCGGCCGGCGAGTTCGTCATGGGCACGGCTGACACGACCGGTCTCAACCCTCCTGCCTGGGCGCGGCGAGTGATGGACAGCGAAATGCCCGCCCACCCGGTCCGGTTGACGAGGGGCTTCTGGATTGACCGGTTTGAGGTCACGGTCGCCGCCTATCAGGCCTTTGTTGACGACGGAGGCTATGCGGAGAGGGACAATTGGTCCGAGGCGGGCTGGGCTTGGCTGGAGCGTGCCGGGCCGTCTGAATTCTGCGGACCCGGTCCCGAGCATCCGGTAGCCTGCGTGACGTGGTATGAAGCCGAGGCCTATGCGGCGTGGCGGGGAGGCCGCCTCCCGACCGATGCCGAGTGGGAGTATGCGGCCAGAGGGCCTGATTCTTTTATCTATCCCTGGGGCAACGAGTGGGATCCCTCTCGCGCGAACGTGGTCGACTCCGAAGGCACAACGGCTGTCGGCTCCTATCCTGGAGGCGCCTCGTGGGTGGGCGCCCACGACATGTCCGGGAATGTGATGGAATGGGTCAGCGATTGGCTCACGCTGGACTACTACCAGAACGGCTTGATGATCGACCCGCAGGGACCTGCCTCGGGGCGCATCAAGATTGAGAAGGGCGGCTGGTGGGGGAGCAATCCGTTCGTGGCGCGGGCGGCGTATCACCACTTTGAGGACCCGCCGGTGTACAAGGACGGGCACATTGGATTTCGGGTAGTGACGGAGGACTGAGGCGGGGCGGCCGCGGTCTGCTCGGGGGCGACCTCGGCGCCGTGCGCGCGGGGACCCCGGCCCGAAGCCCTAAAACTCCAGTCGTGCCCTCACATTCACCGTGCGCGGCGTCAGGCGGGTCGGTACCCTCGCCCAAATCCCCGCCGCATCCGGTATCCACGTGTACGAGACCGTGTTCGTCATATTGAAGACGTTCAGGATCTCGAAGGTGACGTCCAGTCGGAGCGGGGACTTGCCTCCCCGTTCGGCGACGGTCAATTCCTTGGTGGCTCCCATGTCAAAGCGGAAGTATCTCGGGTAGCGCGCTGAGAATCGATCGCCGGGTGCCTGCACCTGAAGGTTACCCACCGAGGGGCCCGGAATCGGGGGCGTGTAGGGAAGTCCAGATCCAAACAGCGTGCGAAGATGAAGTCGCCACGACGGGTCATCCGGGATGTAGTCCTGCAGGTAGATCGAGACCGTGTGCCGCTGATCTGTCGGCCGCGGGACCGAGCCCCGGTTACCCTCGGTCTGAAACTCCGGCAGGAATTCCTCCCGCGCGTGCAGGAAGCTGTAGTTCACCCAACTCTCCAGGCCGGGGACAAATTCGCCACGCAGTTGGAGGTCGAGGCCCGACATCCGCGCCTTCGCATCATTGTCGCCCGAGTAGCGCACGCGGACGTTCTCGATGTCGTACGAGATCAGGTTGGCGATGCGCTTGTGATAGGCCTCAGCCCGGAGCACGAATCGAATGGATGGGAAGAAGTACTCGAACCCTGCAACCAACTGATGGGATCGCTGGGACTTCAGGTCACGATTGAGTGCGCCAAGGATGGTCTCGCCTACCTCAGGCTTGCCGCGCAATTCGCGATAGGAGGGGCTCTGGTAGTAGATCCCCCAGGAGGCAAGTAGCTGTGTATTCGAGTCCAGACGGTAGCGGGCCGTTACCCGGGGCGAGACGGTCCACTCTTCATTGAAGTCGAAGTAGTCAGCCCTCAGGCCTGCAGTGACGATGAACCCGTCCCGACTCGGGTGGGGGATGCTGATGGCGTCCTGGACGTACAGGGCCGCACGGCGAGCGCTCAATTCGGCGGTATCGCGTAGGCTGTCGGCGACGATGCGCACGGCCTCGCCCGTGACTGCCCGGCCAGAGATGACGGACTTTTCAGCGATGCGGTCATCGAACTGGAGATCTCTCAGCTACCAACCCGCCTGCAGTGCGTGGTTGTTCTTGACGCCCGAGTAGCGCCCCTGTGCCGTGATGGTGCGTACGGCCACGCGGTTGTCGGCCGCGTCCTCCTGGCGGGAGTTGCCGATCGGGAAGAGGCCCTCACCGGG
>JABDJZ010000619.1 GCA_013003255.1 Rhodothermales bacterium | reverse complement strand
CCCGTCGCAGCACCCGCCGCGCCGGCCCCCGCCGCCCGTCCAGCGGCCTCGGCTGAGGTGGCAACCATGGCGTCCGGGGAGCCCGTTCAGGTGGTCATGCCCAAGATGGGCGAGTCCATCATGGAAGGCACCATCATCGCATGGGCCAAGCAGCCCGGCGAGGCCATCGATCTGGACGAGACGCTTCTCGAGATTGCCACGGACAAGGTGGACACGGAGGTGCCTTCGCCCGCGAAAGGGGTGGTGGTACAGCTACTTGCTGAGGAGGGCGCGACGGTAGAGGTCGGTACGCCGATCGCCATCATCGCATCAGGCGCGGAAGTGGGTGCGGCGCCGCCGGCGCCCGCCAAACCCGCGCCTGCCGCGGCGGCTGCCACGGCGAGCAGCGCACCTTCAGCCCCCGTGGTGAACGTGCCTTCGGGCGACGGAGCCGCAGGCCCGATACCGCGCCACGACGAGGAGGGCAGCTTCTACACGCCACTGGTTCGCTCCATTGCCGAGGCCGAGGGCGTATCGCTGGCCGAGCTCAAGCGCATCCAGGGGTCCGGACGTGACGGCCGCGTGACCAAGGCGGACCTCATGGCATACCTCAAGACGCGTGGCCAGTCCGCCCCGGCGGCACCGGCCGCAGCGCCGAGACCGTCAGCGCCCGCCCCGGCACCCGTCGTGGCGTCCGGCGATGGACGCGTCGAGATCCTCAAGATGGATCGGATGCGGCAGATCATTGCCGACCACATGACGAGGTCTAAGGCCACGTCGGCGCACGTGACCTCGTTCGCCGAGATCGATGTGACCAACCTTGTCCGCCTCAGAGAGGCCGAGAAGGCCGGCTTCCTGGAGCGCGAAGGCGTCAAGCTGACGTACACGCCCTTCTTTGTCCACGCCGCGGTGGAGGCGCTCAAGGAGCACCCGCTGATGAACAGCTCGGTGAACGACAAGGAGATTGTGGTCCGCAAGGACTTTCACATCGGAATCGCCGTCGCCATCGGCACGAGCGGCCTTGTGGCACCGGTCATGCGCTATGCCGGGCAAAAGAACATCGCCGGCCTCGCGCACGCCGCCGCTGACCTCGCCACCAGAGCCCGCAGCAAGAAGCTTCAGCCCGACGAACTGCAGGGTGGCACCTTTACGGTGACCAACGTGGGGTCGCTCGGCTCGATCATGGGCACGCCCATCATCAACCAGCCGCAGGTGGCCATCCTGGCGCCGGGCGCCATCACCAAGCGTCCGGTGGTGATTGAGGACCCGAACATCGGCGATGTAATTGGCATCCGCCACATGATGTATGTGTCCCTGTCGTACGACCACCGGATCATCGATGGTGCGATGGCCGCGAGCTTCCTGCGTAAGTACCGGCAGGCGCTGGAAGCGTACGCGCCGGGTTACGAGCTGTAGAGCGTGCTGGGCTGAAGGTTGGACGTGCGGCCTGGGGGCCGGTTGACCTGAGAACCGAGTCCGGCCTGACCACGGGCCGTTGGGTTTTCTGTGGCTGTAGGGCGCTCTCCTACAAGACGGAGAGGGACGAAAGGCAGAACCCCGAACGTGGTTCGACATTCTACCTGAAAAGCTTTTCACGCCCATGACGTACTCCCATCGCGCCGCGCTGCTTTCCCTCTTACTGGGCCTCCTGATCTCGGCATCTCCGGCCTCGGCCCAGTACTGGACCACCAGCGGAACGCAGATCCTCGACCCGAACGGGGAGGCCTCGATGCAGCGCGGCATGGGCCTGGGCGGCTGGCTGATGCCAGAGGGCTACATGCTGGACATGGGCGGTAGCTGGACCGAGATGCAGGAGAAAGTGGCCGATGTCGTGGACCCCTTCACGGCCAACGAGGTCTGGCGACGCTACCGCGAGAACTATGTCAACGAGAAGGACATCGAAAAGCTGGTCGAGTGGGGCTTCGATCACGTCCGGATTCCTTTCCACTACGAGATCTTTATGGATCTCCAGGGCAACTTCATTGAGGAGGGATTCACCACGATGGACGAGTTCCTGGGATGGTGCGAGACCTACGGCCTGCCGGTAATCCTGGACCTCCACGCTGCCCCGGGCGGGCAGAGCGGTGGCGCGATTGACGACAGTGATGGCGTGGCCCGGCTCTGGAACGAGCCCGATCCCTACCAGGACCTGACGGTTCTCCTCTGGGAAGAACTGGCGCGTCGTTACAAGGACCGGACCATCATCATCGGTTACGACCTCCTGAATGAGCCGGTCACGCCGAACTCAATTGGCGACGGTGCCCAGGCACTGCGTGATCTGTATGGCCGCCTTCGGGATGCCGTCCGCGCCATCGACACTGACCACATCCTGTTCATCGAGGGCAACTATTTCGCCACCACATTCGACAAGCTGACGCCGCCGTTCGATGACAACATGGTGTACGCCTTCCACAAGTACTGGAGCGCGCCCAGCATCGGTACCATCAACTACCTGCTGGCGATTCGGGACGAGCACAATGTGCCCCTGTGGCTGGGGGAGACCGGCGAAAACAGCAACCCATGGTTCCACGAGGTCGTGACCCTCGCCGAGTCCAACGGCATCCCCTGGAATTTCTGGACGCACAAGCAGCTGGAGGCTACGGCGCCTCCGACGTCTTCGCCCATCAAGCCCGGTTTTCGGGCGCTGCTAAACTACTGGAACGGGAACGGATCGAAGCCCTCTGCAGGGCCTGCCCAGGCGGCGCTGTATGAGATGGTGGCCAACCTCCACATTGACTCGGTGGAAGTCCGGATCGGGGTTCTGGAGGCGCTGTTCAATCCGGACTTTGGGAGCATGCAGGTCCCCGTCGCCGCCAATGAGATTCCGGGCGTGATTAATGCTGTGGACTATGACCTTGGGACCCAGGGTGTGGCGTACAACGATGCCAACCCATGGGCGGTGACTGGCGCACCCGGTGGCGGCAATACGGGCGGCGTCCTAAGGAATGACGGCGTGGACATCGAGGTGAGCACCGACACACAGGGACCGGGATACAACGTCGGGTGGCTTGAGCCCTTCGAGTGGATCGAGTATACCGTCGACGTCACTGAGACGGGCGTTTATGATATCACAGCCCGCGTTGCGAGTTCACCGGGCGGGGGATCGATGGTTCTGTCTGTGGACGGTACCGGCCTCGGGACTATTTCCGTGCCTGCCACGGGCGGTTGGCAGTCCTGGGTTGACCGGACGCTCACCGGCGTCTCGCTTGAGGCGGGGGAGCGGGTGCTGCGCATGGCCGTTGGGCGCCGTGGTGACTTCAACCTGAACACGTTAACCTTCACGAAGGGCTCGGGGGTGGGCGTCGAGGATCAGGAGGTCCCCAAGGATCTCCGGCTCGAGAGTCTCTTTCCGAATCCCGCGTCACGCTCGTTCACTGTTAACTACAGCCTGCCGGCTCCCGGCGAGGTGCAGGTGGAGCTGTTTGATCTCATGGGCCGCCGGGTTTGGCAGACCTCAACCAGCCGCGCTGCGGGGGAGCACGCGGAGTCCGTCGCGGTGGGAAGTCTTGCGCCTGGCGTGTATGCGGTGCGGTTGACGCATGGCGGGAAGTCTGAGACTCGGCCGCTTGTTGTGCGGCGGTGAGCGGCAGGGTTCGTGGAGGTCTAAGTTGCCGACAGCGCAAAATTCAACCTGCGAGGGCCGAAAATCTGGGTCGAAGTTGCCTACACGGCCCGGTTCAACTTACCTGGGGGGAAATCTTCGGTCTAAGTTGACTCCGGCCCGCGATTCAACTTTCCTAGCCGAAACCCGCGAGGTAATGGACTGAGGGCGCGTGATTCCACGTATGAGGGTCGGGAACCAGCGACCTAAGCGGAATACAGGCGCACGATTCGTCGTATGAGTGGTCGAAACACCCAATTAGGTGGGATCTCGGCGCTAGATTCCATATTGCCGACAGGGCAAGGCGCCCCGCACGTTCGGCCCGCGCCGGCCGCCGCCGCTCAGCCCGCCGCCCGCCGTCCAGCCGACCCGCCCCCGGCCGCAACCGCTAGTCGTACGTCAGGTGCTTGATCTGCTCGCCCTGGACATCGATGTCGGTCATTGACTCGATGCCGATCTCGAGGTGGATCTGTGCCCATGCCCGGGTCACGGCCCTGTCGGATTCCTGGGTCTTCACGCCCTGCGGCGTAATCGGCACATCAGACACGAGGAGGAGTGCACCCCGCGAGATGTTGTTGTAGTGGCCGACGATGAAAATGGTGGCCGTCTCCATGTCGATCGCCAGCGTACGCATCGCTTTGAGTTTCTCAAGGAACGGCACGTCGTGCTCCCAGAGGCGACGGTTCGTGGTGTAGACCACTCCCGTCCGGTACTCCAGACCCCGATTAATCACTTTCTCGGAAACGAACTTGTGGAGCTTGAACGAGGGAAGCGCCGGCACCTCGGGCAGCATGTAGTCGTCGCTGGTCCCTTCGCCGCGAATGGCAGCGATGGGGAGAATGAAGTTGCCGATCTCAGTCGAGTGCTTCAGCCCGCCGCACTTCCCGAGGAAGAGGACGCCCTCCGGCTGTCGGGCGGAGAGGAGGTCCATGATGGTGGCCGCGTTGGCCGAGCCCATCCCGAAGTTGATGATGCTGAGCCCCGCGTCGTTTGTGGCGGCCTGCATCGCCAGCCCTTCGCCGTAGACATTGCAGTTAAACTTCCGAACGAACATCTCGACGTAGTGGTCGAAGTTCGTCAGCAGGATGTAGTCCCCGAATTCGTCGATGGGCATGCCCGTGTAGCGGGGGAGCCAGTCTCGGGCAATCTCTAGGCGATCCTTCATAGGCGGGTTTCTTTGCAAAGATAGGGACCCGGGGCGCGGCAGACCGCTACCTTTCCGAAATGAACGCTGAGCAGGAAAAGCATCTCACCCGGTTCGTCGCACGCCTGGAGAAGCGCATCCGAACCCTGGAGGCCACGAGCCTCAGGTATTCGCGCTTTCGTCTGAGTCTGTTCCTCCTCGGCGCGGTGACAACGACCTTGGCATTCGACCGCATGGAGGCCGGCTCAGGCTGGCTAATCCTGCTGGGATTCATCGGCATGTTCGTCGTGGTCACGCGGATGCACGACCGGATCCATGCGTCCCTCAGGCGTCACCGCGTCTACAAGGCTATCAAGCAACGGCACCTGGCCCGGATTCACCGAGACTGGAAGGGACTGGGGCCCGGATTCGACGAGTTGGCTCCCGAGGGCCATCCGTTTGCTGCAGACCTTGACCTGCTTGGTCCGCGAAGCCTGCACCACCTGCTGGATACGTCGTTCTCGACGGGAGGCCGGGCGCGTCTGGCAGCGTGGCTGACCGCACGAGTACCGGACCCGGCGATGGCCAGGTCCAGGCAGACCCTCGTGAAGGAATTGGTCCCGAAATCGGCGTTTCGGGACAGGATCGCACTGCTGAGCCAGGTGTCGGGGAGCCCTGGATCAGAGACCCGTTTTGACGGCGTTGTACTGACTGAGTGGCTGGAGCGCCGCCGGGATGATGAACGGATTCGACCTCTGCTACGGATGTTGTGGGGTTTGGCCGGGCTCAATGTCCTGTTTGTCACCACCCACGTGGCCGGGCTGACCGGGCCGTGGTGGGCGTTCTCGCTCACGGCTTATGCGGCGCTCTACGTGCTGAATGGACGTATGTATGCGGACCTGTTTGACGAGGCAGAATTTCTCCACACGCAGTTGGAGCGATTCCGTCCCGTCGTCGGGCGACTCGAATCATACCGATTTTCGGACGGTTCGGCGCTTGGCAGACATCTCGCGCCTTTTCGGGACGACGAACGACCTTCAGTTCACCTTGCCAGAGCAACGCGACTCGCGATGGCGGCCAGTGCGCAGAAAAGCGAAATCCTTCGGCTGGCAGCGAACATCCTTGTGCCCTGGGACCTGTATTTCACGTACCGACTGGCCCGGGAGAAGGAGTCGCTACGAACGCTGTTGCCACGCTGGTTGGAAACTGTCTACGACCTTGAGGCGGCAGGGTCACTGGCTACCTACGCGGACCTCAATCCCACGGCGACGTTTCCGGATATCCATGAGGCCGCCGCGAGCCCGCTCCTGGTTGCGAGCGGGCTGACGCACCCCCTGCTGTCGTCCGCAGAGGCCGTCCGAAATGATCTCAAATACGAGGCCACGCCCAGCATTACGC
>JABDJZ010000598.1 GCA_013003255.1 Rhodothermales bacterium | reverse complement strand
CATACTGGATCAGCGCCTTGGAGAAGAGCTTCCGGCTGACGCTCGCCAGGACATCCACCGAGGCGGTTACCGCGTTGAAGTCGCCGTTGTCGACGGGCAGTCGAACCATGCTGTTTCTGAGATTCGCTCCGAGTGTCAAGTGCTTGGACTGACGCCAGCCTGCATTCACGGACCAGTCGGTGCGGGTGCCACCGTAGAACCCGCCCACCTCCACTGACGCTCCGCCGGAGAGGTTTTTTCCCGGGTCCGTATTCACCCGGGAGCTCACCCGCGTGAAGTAGTAGTCATCGGCCAGGATCTCCGCGTCGCCACGGATGAAGAAGGAGCGTTCGAGTCGGTCAAACTCGCGGTCCACGGATACGCTCAGCTGCATCCGTGCCTGCGAGGTCAACTGGAGTGACAGGAGCCCCAACCAGGACTGCAAATCGCCATCCTGCCCTGCATAGTGCAGGCCCATGCCGTGAAGCGTGGCCTGTCGGAATGGGCCCTGCGAGAAGAAGGGCGAGTAGGTACCCGTCACAGCTGTCTGACGCATGTCCCTTCTGCGGACAAAGCCCAGTGCCGGCCGGTAATTCTCACCCACACTGGTGTAGGAGAGGCTGGCGCCGTAGAGATCATTCCGGAGGTTGACGGCCGCACTCCCTGCCCAATCCTCGTTGTCCGGGTTGGAATCAGTCACGTTTGTGTACCACACGTCCGCGCTGCTCGCCGATCCAAACCGCTGCTGCGCATCGAACCCGATGGCGCGGTTCCAATCCTCACCCTGATCGTGGTTGGTGATGATGCCACCTACCGATCCGCGACGGCCGAAGTTGGTCTGGATGCGCGCAACCGCGTTGTTGGCAGACTGCGGGCCGAAGGTTCTCCCCAGTTTGTCCGTGAATGAACCGTTGTCCGGCCCCGTTTCTATGTTGATGAGGCCCACATTAAACCGGCCTACCTGTCCCGTCAGCCTCCCTCCCATCAGGATGGACTCCGTGAGACCGATTCTCCGGGAAAAGAACGTCTGCGTCCGGCGAGAATCTCCATGCTCGAAGATCCCCGCGCGTTCGAGGAAGAACTCGCGTTTCTCCGGGAAGAAGAGGCTGAACCTTGTGAGGTTCAGCTGGGTGTTGTCCGCCTCCACTTGGGCGAAGTCCGTGTTGACGGTCAGATCCAGAGACAGGTTGGACGTAATGCCGTACTTGACGTCAAAGCCTGCATCGTAGCTGAGATCTCCTTCCGTGTCTTCAATCGTCAGATCCGGACGGACAGACTGGGCACCTGTAATCAGATAGGGCTTGACCTCCATGTTGCGGCCCCGGCGAATCCCTCTGATGCCCGTCAGGCGGCCGTAGCGCGAGACGGTCTTCAGGTCATCCGAGTACCCTGAGCCATAGGTCAGCGGTACCAAGGGCCAGTTCTGGATCTCATTCTTCCGGTTGACCGTGCGGCGCATGAACAGCCCGAACGTCAACTCCTCGCCGTCCGGGAATCTGAGCTGGCGAAACGGGATGCGGACTTCCATCGACCACCCGTTGTCATCGATCACCGTCTCGCTCTCGAACACCGCGTCCCAGCTGTAGGAATCCAGCGTCATGTGCTCATCGGCAATCAGCGCATCGTCCTGAGTACCCAGCGCATTCATCTCGAAGAGGTACGCGTTTCGTCCATCGAGGAACGTGTCGATGCCGATGTACGCGTGATCATCGCGATCATTGCGTCCTCCCCGCTCCATGTTCTTCGCCCGAATCAGCTCCGGGTTCTTGTCCGAAAACTGGAACGCGAAGTAGAGGTTGTCGCGGTCGTAGGCAATCTTGACCCAGGTGGCCTCGGTCGGGTCTGCGCCCTCCTCTGGCCAGCGTTGGACGAAATTGTCGATCGGTTCGATGGATGCCCAGATGGCATCATCCAGGTAGCCATCTACGCGCGGGGCGTCGTCAACATAGGTGGCCTCAACGGAGAACGCGTCCTGTGCCTTGGCCGCCTGGGGAGCGGCACTGGCAGTGGCAAGGGCGCAGATCAGCAGTGCTGAACGAAACATGCGGTTTGATTTGGTAGAGTGCGCCGAGAGAATAGGGGTTGCAGCGCCCGGCGGAAAGTCACGGTTTCGGGACGGACTCTTGACCTGATGCTCACCTGGAGGGGCTACCTTTTTCAGGTCCCGACAGGACTGGCCTGTCGGGCGTCCTCGAACCCAGGTCCCCACCCGCAGACGGATGTCTGAACGCACCAAGCTGTTTGTCTCAATCGTGATCCCGCTGCTGGTGTGGATCATGCCCACGTCCTGGGTTCCTCTGGATGGAATCACGGTGGTGGAGCACCGGCTCATCGCCATCTTTGTCTTCGCGGCGCTGTTCTGGATCCTGGAGCCGATCCCCATCTTCGCGACATCGCTGCTCATCATCCTGCTGGAACTGGTGCTGGTTTCAGACAGCGCCCTCATCCTGTTTCGGGCGGGCGAGGCGAATCCCGGGTTCGGCACACTGTTGAGCTATGAGTCCGTGATGGCCACGTTCGCGTCGCCCATTATTCTGCTCTTCCTCGGCGGGTTCTTTCTGGCCATGGCCGCAACCAAGTATCGGCTGGATGTCAACATGGCCCGCATCCTGCTTCGCCCCTTCGGAACGCAGCCCCGCTACATCCTCCTGGGGATGATGCTGATCACCAGCGTCTTCTCCATGTTCATGAGCAACACGGCCACTACGGCCATGATGCTGGCCATCCTGGCCCCGGTGCTGGCCTCCTTTGATCAGAAGGACCCCATTCGGACCGCCTTCGTGCTGGCGATTCCCTTTGCGGCCAACATCGGTGGCATTGGCACGCCCATCGGGACGCCCCCCAACGCGATTGCCCTGAAGTATCTGACCGGGGACATCGCCATCGGATTTGGCGCCTGGATGTCCTTCGCCGTCCCCTTCGCGCTGGTATTGCTGCTGTTCACCTGGGTGCTGCTTCTACGGAAATATCCCGCCGACGCAGACTCGCTGTCACTTCAGATCAAGGGGCGTTTCCTTAAGAACTGGAAAGCCTACACCGTCTACGCGGTCTTCGCGGTGACCATTTTCCTCTGGCTGTCCGACTTCCTCCATGGAATGAAGTCCTACGTAGTGGCCATGATTCCCGTCGCGGTGTTCTCTGCCACGCGCGTCATCACCACCGAGGATCTCAAACGCATCAGTTGGGATGTGCTCTGGTTGGTTTCAGGAGGCATCGCGCTTGGGCTGGGCCTGGAAGAGAGTGGTCTGGCCCAGCGACTCATCGACAGCATTCCGTTTGCCGTCCTGCCTGAGGTTCTGATTGTCGTGGCGGCTACGCTCCTGGCCATCACCATGGCGAGTCTGATGTCAAACACGGCCACGGCGAACCTGCTGCTGCCGTTGGTCGCTGCGCTTGGCGCATCGCTTCCCGGGCTTGCAGGGATCGGAGGCGAAATGATGGTCATCCTCGTGGTCACCATCGCCTGCTCCCTGGCGATGCCGTTGCCGATCAGCACCCCGCCCAATGCCATGGCGCATGCCACCGGCATGGTGGACAGCCGACAGATGGCCCGAAGCGGCCTCGTGATCGGGGCAGCCGGTCTCCTGACCGCGTACCTTTTGATGTTTGTCCTGAACCAGGTTGGCTTCTTCCATTGAGGCCATCGACCCAACGTGACTCACATTCCAACCCATTCCAGATCGGACGCCCAGTCACCCGCTCGCGCGGAAGTCGAGGCGCATCATGATGACCTGGACGCGCTTCGGGTCGCCTACTTCTCGGACCCCAGACGCAGACTCACGCTCAAGAAGGGCGAAACGCTCCTGCGGACGAATGAGCGCAACACCCGGCTATTTATGGCCCTCAGGGGGAGCCTAAGCGCCCGCATTCAGGACGCAGATGGCTCCGAGTACGAACTCTTTCGCGCTACGAAGGGGATGTTCGTGGGAGTCTACAGTCTCTTCTCCCGGACGTACAGAAGCTGGACGCACATCGTTGCCCAGGAGGACGCCGAACTGGCTTACCTGGAGTCCGATGTCCTGAAGAGTCCCGGCCTGGATGGAACGATCCTGTACGAGCGATTCATGCCCATCATCATCGCCGAGATGATGATCCGGCACCAGCGGGCCAAGGAGTTGGTCATCGAACGTGTCCGCACCATCGAATCACTGATCGAGAGCAAGAAGATGATCTCGCTCGGTCAGATGGCAGCAGGGATCGCACACGAATTGAACAACGCCGTGGCCGTGCTTCAGCGCAATACTGTCTGGCTGAGTGAGGGTATCGGTACTCTGGTGGATGACGAGCACGCGTCGTTTGCGCCCAACTACCACAAAGGCGTGGAAGACGGGCGCACGCTGGCCAGCCGGGAAGTGCGAGCGCGGACCAAGGAGTTGGAGGCCCTGCTGAAGTGCTCTCGGGAAGTCGCTCGTCTCATGGCTGAGGCGTCTCTGCCCGAGGACGCGGTGGACCCCAAAGACCCTGATTTTGAGGCGCAGGTTCGCGCCGGACATCGCTTCTGGGAATTCGGTGCCGCGTTCCACGACATGCGACTCGCGGCGAAGCATGCCACCCACGTGGTCAAGTCCATGAAGAGTCTTGGGGCCAAGCATGCCACGAGGCACTCAGGAACCGACCTGAACGAGAGCATTCAGGAGGCACTCACGTTACTCAGGAGTCCGCTGCGACGCGTTCACGTCAATACATCGCTGGCCCGGCTGCCGGCCATCACAGCGAACAGCGGCGAACTGGTTCAGATCTGGACGAATCTGATCAAGAATGCCGCCGAGAGCATGCACCAGGCCAAAACGCCTGAACCCACTCTGCACGTTACCACGTCCTCGGCTGAAATGGGCATTCGTGTCGAGATCCTGGACAACGGTCCTGGAATCTCGTCAGACGTGCTGCCTCGCATTTTCCAGCCGGACGTCACCACCAAAGTCGGCGGACTCACGTTTGGGCTTGGGCTGGGCTTGACCATCGTGGAGCGACTGGTCCACGACTACGGCGGGACGATTGTCGTTGACAGCGAGCCCGGCGCTACCAAGTTTACCGTTGACCTTCCGACGACGCAGTCCCATGCCTGATCTCAACATCCTCTGCATTGATGACCAACGAGCCGTCCTGGCAAGTCTCCGGAGAGATCTGGCTGATCTGATGGAGACCTTTGAGGTCATTGACTGCGAGTCTGCCGCCGAGGCGGCCGAGGTCATGGAAGAGATCGATGCGCGGGGCGGACATGTGGTGCTCCTGATCTGCGATCATGTCATGCCTGAGAAGAACGGCGTGGATTTCCTGACCGAGGTCAAGCACGACTCCCGATTCAGACACACCCGCAAGCTACTCCTGACGGGCCTAGCCACCCATGAGGACACTATCGAGGCCATCAACAAGGCCGATGTGGACCACTACATGGACAAGCCCTGGGATCAGGAACAGCTCCTGGCGGTGGTCAGGACACTGATCACCGGATACGTACTGCGGGCTGGACTGGAGTATCAGCCGCTGATGAAGTACCTGGACCAGGAAGCGCTCTGGGCGGAGCTGCGGAATCGCACCTAAGGGCGCGCGGGTTGTCTCGGGGCAGAGCTGCGGACCTGCC
>JABDJZ010000574.1 GCA_013003255.1 Rhodothermales bacterium | reverse complement strand
GGGCATCCTTGGATGGTCCAGCCCGCTATGGACCACGGCGGCTCCGATCCTGGGGCTGGTGTTCTTGCTCGCTACCGTGGGCTTCCTCATCTGGGACCTCGAGCACCCCAAGCGCTTCTTCATGGTGCTGACGCGTCCCCAATGGAAAAGCTGGCTTGTGCGAGGCGGCTTTGCCCTGACGGCGTATGGAGCGGTACTGGCTGGCCACCTGCTCCTGATGCAGACCGGACGTGGTGCAACTACCCCCGCTTTGGCGTGGATATTCTCTAATGTTGCGGTGATTTCAGAGATCTACACAGCCTTCTTGTTCCAGCAGTCCAAGGCTCGAGACCTCTGGCAGAACCCGCTCCTCGCACCGCACCTCCTGGTTCAGGCGATCTTGGCGGGTAGCGGCGTGCTACTCATCGTCGCTCCCCTGTTTGGGACCGGTGAAACGGTCGGGGAACCGCTCGCCTGGGTCTTCTGTGTTTCGAGCGTTCTTCACCTATTCATGGTACTCGCCGAGGCGGCGTCGCTGACTCCGACAGCTCACGCACGGCTTGCCCATCATGAAATGATTGGTGGCCGCTTCAAGGCCTGGTTCTGGGCTGGCGTGGCGTTGACGGCTGTGGGAGCGGCAATTCCGTGGATTGGACCGGCAGCTGCAGGAGCCGGCTTGATCGGCCTCTTCCTGTTCGAACACGCCTACGTCCAAGCTGGACAGAGCCCACCGCTGGCCTGACGCGATGGTGATAGGGCGTCGCCCGTGACGTACTGACTGGCCCTGGGGGGCTAGAGCCTCCAGGCGTTCTTGCGCCGGTACCAGACGATCCCGCCGATCCCTGCAAGAAGCACCAGCAGCCATTTGGCGTGTCCCGCACGTCGTTGCCACGCGTAGCGGGTCTCACGCTTGAAGCGGAGTCGGTAGGGTTCAAGCAACTGAAGGGGGTCGTAGATTACCCCACCTTTCACGACCCTCCACACTTTCTGCGTGTTCCGGATGTCGACGGACGGGTCCGCATTCAGCAGCAGCAGGTCGGCGGCCATGCCTCGACGAACGGATCCGAAGCGCTTGTCTACGCCGAGTTCGCGGGCGGCTTCATGTGTCGCCAGCGTCACCAAGTCCGGCGCCTCGATTCCTGCGTCTTGAAGGAGTCCCAGCTCGACCAAAAGGCCGGATCCCGGCCGGGAGCCGCTCGCCCCCGCGAGCACATGCCCACCCCGGTCTCGAAACTCCTTCAGGGCGGAAGCTGCTTTGGCGTACTCGGGGCCCGCTGTGATCCGGGCCTCCTCCAACGCGCGCGCTTCGGCAGATCCGAAGAAGGGGATCAGGTCCCGTACCGGGCGCGGCCCCGCCAGGAAGTCCAGATGGGGCAGGTGAGGTTCGGGGTGGCCATCGTTCTGCCACGAAGTCAGCGATGGGTTGACCGCGATCCGATTCTTCACCAAAGCACCGATCAACTCTTCGTCGCCGCGTCCCATGGCTTCAGGAGATTGAACAACGCGCACCCCTCGCTCGGCCAGGGCAAACACCTCTTCGTCCCCGAGACGGGAGTTCGGAATTCCGCCGTACACAGGAATGGCCCAGGACCGAGCAACTCGGAAGATGGAATCCAGTTGGGGGCCGGATTCGAGGCCGGTGACGAGCAGTCCGTCGACGGATCGGCGGGCGAGCTCTTGAGCTACCTCCACCAGGCCGTCCGAACCGAGGTCCCGGGCATTCTTCGACTCTACCGCACCCGTCACGAGGATCCGTGGCTCTGGTCGGAAGGGGTCGGAGGCTCGTTCGCGAGCCTGAATGTTCGATTCGACGTCGCCAACACTGCCGGCTTCACGGACCAGTGTGATTCCGACGGCCAACCGGATGTTCTGTGCGTCTTGGACGCCGAGTGAGTCCGTCGACCAGGGCATGCGCACCTCGGGATCGATCAAACCGGGCATCACCCACAGTCCGTCGCCTTCGATAATCGACAGGATGCCGAAGAGCGGACACTGATCTCGGGTCCCGACACACCGGATCACGCCACGGTCAACCACGACGATGCCATCCGGGATGGGGTCTCCACCGCGCCCGTCGATAACCGTCGCTCCCTTGATTGCCCACGCGCCTGAGCGATCCGCCTGTTGAGCGAAAAGAGCGGACGTGAAGACAAGAAACAGCAGGAAAACGGTGGCCAATAGTCGCCCTACCACCGCTGTCTGCCGAGGCGTGACGTCGCCTGGAGTTACGGAGAGGGCCGCAAGGGACCCAGAGATCACGCAAAGCGCACTACGACCATGCACTCCGCCTGACCCCAAACCGGATTGGGGAGCTTTGAACCGCATCGAAGGCAAT
>JABDJZ010000551.1 GCA_013003255.1 Rhodothermales bacterium | reverse complement strand
GGGCAACACCGTCCTCGTGATTGAGCACAACCTGGATGTCGTGAAGGTGGCGGATCACGTTATCGACCTGGGTCCGGACGGTGGAGCGGGTGGCGGGCGGATCCAGGCAGCCGGTACGCCGGAGGAGCTCGCGACCACCGATACCTACACGGGGCGGTTCCTCAAGGAGGAACTGGAGCGCCAGGCGGTCGATGACCCCGAGGCGGACGACGACGTGGACCTCGACGCAATGGCCGGCGAGGACGGAGACGATGATGCGGATGACGAAATCATCGAAGACGAGGAAGAAGCGCCTGCCCTCGAAGGCAGCGAAAACTGATCACCAGGCAACGGACCGCCATGGAGCCCTCTTTCATTCCCGAGTACAGCAAGCCTGACGCGCCGGGCATTGCGATGAACTTCGACAACACGGTGTCCATGCTGGCCGTGTTCGGTCCGGACGATACCTTTCTGACGGCGGCCAACCACGCTTTTGGTCTGCTCAAGCAGGCTCAGGAACGCTACCCGGGCTGGCCGCGGGTGTTTTACGTCGAAATCCAGGGTCATCCGGGAGAGCGCTCCGGTTTCGATGAGGACTTCTTCGAGTTCCAGCAGGAATTCTGGTTCGCGACCATCGCCCATTTCGTCACCGCCTTTGACCTGCCGCTCACGGGTGGTCTGGTCAATCCGCAGCCCCAGCGCAACGACGTACCCGACGTACTGAACATCACGGCTCCCCCCGAATCTCCATGAAAGCACTTCTCCCCCTGCTGATTGCCCTGCTGATCTGGCCTGTCGATGCGCGAACAGCAGCTGCCCAGGCGCAACCCGGTATGCTCTCGGATGAGGGCGGCCTTTCCATGCCGGCCATTCTGTCGATGTGGGAGCGTGCCCGCGTGATTGATGAGATGCTGGAGGACCGGCTGCGTACCGTGGTCCCTGCCCTGATGCGCCGAGAAGGCTTCGACATGTGGATCATCGCCGCCCGGGAGTACAATGAGGACCCGGTCATCGAAACGATGCTGCCCTCGACCTGGCTCGCCGCCCGTCGGCGGACGGTGCTCGTGCTGTTCGACAATGGGGACACAGTCGAAGGCCTGGCGGTGGCCCGGTACGCCGTCGGCTCCCTCTTCAAGGCCGCGTGGGACCCTGAGGAACAGCCCGATCAGTGGCAGGCACTCGCCGACCTCATCGCCGACAAGGATCCATCCCGGATCGGCATCAACGTCTCGGAGACGTTCGCTCTGGGCGACGGCCTCACGCACTCTGAGTACGAGGGCCTCATGGCGGCGCTTTCTCCAGAGCTCCACGACCGCGTGGATTCAGCCGCTCGACTGGCCATCGGCTGGCTGGAGACCCGCACCGACGCGGAAATGAGTGTCTACCCCCAGATAGTCCGGATAGCGCGGACCATCATCCGGGAAGGATTCTCAGACCGGGTCATCACGCCGGGGGTTACCACCACGGACGACGTGGTCTGGTGGTACCGCCAACGGATTCGGGACCTGGGACTCATCACATGGTTTCACCCCAGCGTCTCGGTTCAACGTGCGGAGACCGGTGGTCGCGATGGCGATTTCTCTGATCGGCCCGATGCAGCCATCATTCAGCGTGGAGACTTGCTCCACGTGGACTTCGGCATCAAGTACCTCCGGCTCAACACGGACACCCAGCAGCACGCCTACGTCCTGCGACCGGGTGAAACGGATGCGCCCGAGGGGTTGAGGGCGGCGCTGGCCGTGGGCAATCGACTTCAGGACATTCTTACCGGCCAGTTCGTCACCGGCCGGTCCGGAAATCAGATCCTGGCGGGCGCGCTGGAGCAGGCCCGTGCCGAGGGCATCCGCCCGTCCATCTACACCCATCCGATCGGGTTTCACGGCCACGCGGCCGGTCCAACCATCGGGCTCTGGGATCAGCAGGGCGGTGTTCCGGGACGTGGTGATTATCCCCTGTTTCCCATGACCGCACACTCCATTGAGCTGAACGCCACGGTTGCCATCCCCGAGTGGGGCAACCAGGACATCCGCATCATGCTCGAGGAGGACGCGCTGTTCGATGGGAACGATGTGTGGTACATCGATCCCCGGCAGGAGCGCATGTACCTGATCCGCTAGGGTCCCGACTCACGCCGGGATGAAGCGGGACCATCGCGCAGCCTTGGCGCGCTGGGTCCTGGATGTCAGGCCGCAGGCGTGACCGCGAGGTCGGAGACGTGGACGTTGATGCCGTGGTTCATGCGAAGCCCTACCACACCGTCAGTTGGCAGGTCAGCCTTCTCAAGGGTGGCCACCTCTTCGTCATTGACCATGAAGGAGATGATTTCGCCTCCCACGGTGACGCTGAGTGAGTTCGTGATGGTACTCTCGGCCTCCTCGGTCCAGGCCACGACGGCCGGATGCTCGGTCCAGCCGATCAACTCATCCGTTTCGGAGCCTGAGCGGAGCTTGACCAGGAACTCGCCGCTGCGACGGAGCAGGAAGTAGAGGTACTCCTGGCCATCGCCCTGGAGGTCGGAGCCTCCGAGAATGATACCGTAGCCCTCATTGCGCTCGCCGGGATCAAACAGATGGATGGTGGCCGAGGCGGTGAAGTCCCCCTGACCGACGCTGGCCGGGTGGTAGAAGATGCCGGCGGGTCGGGTCGTGAGGTGCCAACCGGGCGTCATGGTCACAAACCATGTGTCGAGTGTGTCGGAAGCCCCGATCGTGAAGTCGGAGCCGCGGTCAAAACGCCACTCCCAACCGGGAGGTAGCGCGCCCTCCTCGTTGCCGAGCGGGTTGTCGGCACTCGGTGCCGTCATGGCGGCTTCAGTGGGGGCTTCTTCAGATTCGGCCTGCGGGGCTTCTTCTGAGGCGCAACCGGCCAGGATCAACAGGGCCAGGACAAACGGGGAAAGGGTAGAGCGGATCATGGACTATCGGGTCAATTCCAGGTGGGCAGCGCGGATGGCGTTGGGGATGGCATCCTTCCAGCTGTCAAGGTAGTGTTCGGGAAAGTCCGGCAACCGATCGACCGAAGCGAGGCCATCGACATCGTAACCGGCCTGAAGCCCTTTCTGCACGTATTCGAGCAGGCCCGAGAGGAAATCCCTGAAGGCCAGCAGGTCCTCGCGCGTACCGGTTACACCGTAATTCGGTCCGGCATGACCGTGGATGAAGACGGTATCCTGATCGAAACGGTCATGCACGGTCTCCAGCGTCTGGATCCAGCCGGCAATGCTGGCCCCGCCCGGCATGTCGATGAAGGGGGGCATGCGATTGAACACCAGGTCCCCCATGTGGACCACATTGGCTTCTACGAAGTGCACCACCGTGTCTCCACCGGTGTGCGCCGGACCGTGATGTCTCAGGTCGAGCAATTCCGTCCCGGCCCGCATCTGCAGCGATTCCGAGTAGGTGGTGGTGGGGTAGGAAGCCGGCTCGGGCTCGCCGCGTGACTCCACGGCCACCTTCTTCAGGCGGGCGGCTTCCACGTGTGCAATGAACTGGCCGGTGTGCGGCGAGAGCACGGCGTTGCCGTTGGTGTGATCTCCGTGGTGATGGGTGTTGATCAGCACGTCGATGGACCGGTCGGCACGCTCCCTCAGTCCTGAGAGTACCGTAGCGGCGGGCTCCGCGTATTGCGTGTCTACCACCACCACGGCATCCGGCGTGGCCAGGTATCCGATGGTCCCGCCTCGCATCGTGAATGTGCCGACGCCTTTTCGAATGGGCGTGAAGTTGAGGACGTGGCCTACGCCACCAAATACCGAGGTGGGAAGGGCCACGGCACCCGCCATGGCAGCGGAGCCGGTCAGGAGAAAGGAGCGTCTGGAGAGCATGGGGCGAAGGGTTGTCTCAAGATCCTGCTACGCGAACGGGGAGAAGCCGGTCCCCACCCGAAACCAAACCGTCCGGCTTGCCGTGTCAATTGGCCCACCCAATCTGATTTCAATGAGTCCAAGACGATTCCTGCCGGCGTTCCTTATCGCGATCCTCCTCCTTGGCGGCACGCGCACATCGGCGCAGGAGCGGGATGCAGTCCTCCGTGACCTTGTGGCAGAGGCAGACATCGCCGGCCTGGGTGTGGCTGTGATCGAGAACGGGAAACTGGCCTATGTCCAGGGCTTCGGATTGCGCTCAACGGCCACGAATCCCCCCGTGGACACGTCGACGGTGTTCGAGGCGGCGTCGCTGACCAAGCCAATCATGGCCTACATCGCGCTCCAACTGGTAGACGAGGGTCTACTCAACCTGGACCGCCCGCTGTCCGAATACACCACGTATCCGGACCTGGGGCATTCGGATCGCGCGGCCGCCATCACGGCTCGCATGGTTCTGTCCCACACTTCGGGGCTCCCGAACTGGCGGCCTTCCGGTGGGCGTCTGGATCTGGCGCGCGCTCCCGGACAGACGTTCGGGTATTCCGGTGAGGGATTCGTCTACCTCCAGCGTGCGGTTGAGACCATCCTGGCGCGCCCGTTGCATGCCGCGGCTCAGGACCGGGTGTTTGATCCCATGGGCATGGCGCAGTCATCCCTGATCTGGGAGCCCCGGTTTGGCGAGTTCGTGGCCGTCGGGCATGGCCCGACCGGGCATCCGTTTGACAAGTTCACGCCCTCCGAAGCCAACGCGGCGTACTCGCTGCACACGACGGCGGCCGACTATGCGCGTTTCCTGGCGCACGTTCTTGCCGGCGAAGGCCTCTCCGCTGAGATGGCGCAGGAGATGGCGTCGCCGCAGGCGGATGCTGATGAGGGAATCGAGTGGGGCCTGGGATGGGGGATCGAGCAGACCTCCCGCGGAAAGGCCATCTGGCACTGGGGCGACAATCGCGGCTACAAGGCCTTTGTGGCAGGGTATCCTGGGGCAGGACGCGGCTTTGTCTATTTCGCCAACTCCGACAACGGGATGCTGGCGTTGCACCGGCTGGTGCGGATTCTGGACGGCACGGATCATCCGGCGGTGCCCTGGCTCAACTATCAACGGTTCGACGATCCGGCCTTCCGGGTGGGCCGGCGGGTGCAGTTGGCGCTGGCGGACTCTACCGGCCCTGGAGTTCGGCAGGTGTATCGGGAACTGAAGCAGGAGTTTGACCGCGATGCCTTTACGGAGGATACCCTGAATGACCTCGGGTACCGCCTGCTGAGAGCGGGTGACGCAGACGCGGCGATTGCCGTTTTCGAGCTGAACGTGTCCGAGTACCCGGACGCCTCGAATCCCTACGACAGCCTGGGCGAGGCCTACATGCTGGCGGGGCAGCTGGAGAAGGCTCTGCTCAACTACCGGGTGTCGGTGGAACTGGATCCGGGGAATACGAACGGCCTGGCCATGATCTCGCGACTCGAGACCCAGTTGCGAATGGACAGCAATTAGATGGCCCCTTCCGCTTCGGGATGACGCGTCCTTCAACACGGCGCCGACTCCCGTCGCCGGCTAGTAGTGGTGGCCTGCCGACGGGTTTGAGGCACCTCGCCAAGATCAGGCGGGGTGCCTCTCTTCTTTGGGCCTTGGCGGCCTCGCTGGCGGCCCCGCTGGCGACCTCGAAAAAAAACTTTCCCGGGCGTGGCCCCTTTTGGCTGCGAACGTCGCCTACTACACCGAGGGGTCTGACAAGCCCGGCCGAAATGTTGTGAGTTAATACTTAATCGGCCGGGTTTCAGGGGCGCTCCGGAAAGCCCTTACCGGAGCGCCCCTTTGATTTTTGACACGGGGCCAACCACTAACGAATCGTGCCGAGGTCTGCGTATTATGGAAGCACCAGCTATGTCCATGACGCGTTCCGACATTACCCAGCTCCTTGTGGCTGCCAGCGATGGCAGCGACGAGGCCATTGAGCTCCTGCTGCCTGCCGTCTACGAGCGTCTCCGCACGGAGGCGCGCCGGCAGCTCAGGCGGGAACGGACGGACCACACCCTCAACACGACGGCGCTGGTCCATGAGGCGTACCTCAAGCTGGTGGATCAGAAGCGCATCGAATGGAAGAACCGAAACCAGTTCTTCTGGGTGGCGGCGCAGGCCATGCGGCGGATTCTTGTGGACTACGCCCGCGGTCGGGCGCGCCAGAAGCGGGGTGCGGGTTTCACGTTGGTACCCATCCAGGAGGCGGCAGTGGCCTCTGCAGAGCAGCCCGAATTGCTGGTAGCTCTGGACGAGGCCCTGAAGATGCTTGAGGTACAGAACGAGCGTCAGGCCCGCGTAGTGGAGTGCCGGTTCTTTGCCGGTTACTCCGTTTCGGAGACGGCCGACATTCTGGACGTCTCGGAGCGGACGGTAAAGCGCGAATGGGCCGTGGCCCGGACGAGGCTCTTCCAGATCCTCAAGGAAATGATCGAAGCGTGAGATGGCGCTCACCAGCGAAGACCGCGACCGCGCCGAAGAGATCTTCTTCGACCTCCTCGAGAGCGACGTAGAGGCCAGCGAGGAAGACATCCTGCGCCTGGCCGATGGCGACCGCGCCATAGCCGCAGAAGTACGATCGCTCCTGGCAGCCAGTGGGGAGGCCTCCACCATTCTGGAAGCTCCAGAGCCCATCCGGGAGACCGGCACGGGCATCGGCGCCTACCGCATCATCGGCGAACTCGGTCGCGGCGGCATGGGCACGGTGCACCTTGCCGAGCGCATCGGTGACTACGAAATGGAAGTCGCCATCAAGGTGCTTCCTCCAGGCCTTGCAGGGACGGTGGCCCGCGAGCGATTCGTGGCCGAGCGTCGCATTCTGGCCCGGCTTGAGCATCCGGGCATTGCCCGACTGCTGGACGGTGGTTGGACGGATGACGGTCGCCCCTACATCGTGATGGAGCGGGTCGATGGCGTACCCATCAGTCAATTCGTTCAGGAGTGCGACGTCAACACGCGCCTGGAGTTGTTCCTCCAGGTGGCCGAGGCGGTCCAGTATGCCCACCGGCACCTGATCGTCCACCGGGACCTCAAGCCTTCGAACATCCTTGTTACGCCTGAAGGCCGCGTTAAGCTGCTGGACTTCGGGATTGCCAAGCTGCTGGACGAGGATGACTCCACGGAATCGCTGACCCGGACCGGTGAGCGGATGCTCACGCCGGACTATGCGTCTCCCGAGCAGATTCGGGGAGAGGCCGTCACGACCGCCAGTGACGTCTACCAGTTGGGCGTGGTGCTCTACGAAATGCTGACCGGCGTCCTTCCGTTTCGACTGAAGGGGCGTCCCCTGGTTGAGGTGGAGCGGACGGTATCGGACACCGTTCCCAAGGCACCGTCCATCCGCCTGACCGAGTCGGAAGGGGAGGGTCGCAGGACAGCGCGAGCCCTCCGTGGCGACCTGGACAATATCATCATGAAGGCGCTCCGCAAGGAGCCGGAGCAGCGGTATCCCTCGCCGGAGGCCATGGCGGCCGACGTCCAGAGGCACCTTGAGGGCCTGCCCGTGCAGGCACGCGGCACCACCTCGCTCTACATCCTGAAGAAGTTTGTCAAGCGGCACCGGACGGCCGTGGTCGGTGCGTCGCTGCTCCTGTTGTCGCTGGTGGCGTTCGCTGTGGTCTCGGCGCGCCAGGCCCGACAGATTGCCGTGGAGCGGGATCAGGTGGCTTTTCAGCGGGACACGGCTCGCCGCGTGGTTGACCTGTTTGTGGAGGTCTTCGAGGCCGCCGAACCGCAGAACGATGTCAATCGCGATGTCACCGTCCGGGAAGCGCTTCAGGCCGGCGTAGTGCGCATCCAAACGGATCTCAAGGAGACGCCCTATGCCCGGGCCGCGTTCATGAACGTGATCGGCAGTGCCTACGGGGTCATCGGAGATCGCGAGCAGGGTGAGGAACTGCTCCGCGAGGCGCTGGCGATTCGCTCGGAGATGGACAGCCTGGGACTGGATGTGGCCGAGACCATGAATGACCTCGGCGTGGTTCAGATGAGGGCCGGGCAAACCAGAGAGGCCGACTCGCTGCTGACCGGGTCATTGGCCATTCGCGAGGCCAGAGGTGCCAATCCTGATGACATTGCCACCACCCAGGTCAATCTGGCCAGCGTCCGTGAGCGTCAGGGCCGACTTCCGGCAGCCGACAGTCTGTATACGCTGGCGCTTCCGGTCCTGGAGCAGACCATGGGACGTTCGGATCGGGTAACCGTGGTCTCGCGCAAGAATGCAGCGCTCCTTCAGCGAACCATGGGGCAGCCTGCCGTGGCGGAGTCGCTGCTCGCGGACCTGCTTCCGGACGCAAGGACACTGGCCGTCCGGGATCCGGCCGAACTCGGGAAGACGCTGGCGAGTCTCGGCGTGGTTCGCCACGAGCGGGGTGATTATGAAGCGGCGGTGGCTTCCCTGCAGGAAGCCGTGGACATCCTGGAGGGGATCCCGAGCGCTGCTCCGTCGGAGGCATCGGCTCGGCAAAGCCTGGCGGCCGCCTTGGGCGGTATGGGCGAGTACGAGCTCGCGGAACAGAATTTTGAGCAGGCACTTCAGCGTCGCCGGTCCATGTATGGCCCAACGGACCATCGGGTGGCCGGTGTCCTGAGTAACCGAGCCCACATGTGGCTGGGTGCGGGTGACCGGGAGCGGGCTGAGCCGGCGTTCAGGGAAGCCGTCCGGATTGTGCGAGCCGACCGCTCCACGCCATGGGCTACGCGCGCACAGTTGGAGGTCAACTGGGGCTGGACGCTCCTGGCGCTTGACCGGCACGCCGAGGCCAGTACCATTTTCCGGGGCGTGCTTTCGGCCGCTCGCGAGGGGATGGGTGTCCCGAACCGATTGGTATTCGATGCCCAGTGGGGCCTCTCCCGGGCTCTGTCGCAGGTTGGAAGCCCCGAGGCCGCAGAGGAAGCCTACGGACTGGCCATCCGGATCGCGGACCAGGTTATTCCGCGCGGTGATGCCCGGGCCTGGCGGCTTCGTCTGGAACTGGGCGAGCTGCTGGCGGAGGCCGGGCGCGTAGAGGAGGCCGTGCCCCTGCTGAGTGCGGCGGCAGACTCGCTGGCCAGCGCGCCGGGGTCCAATCAGGCCTTTGTGGATCGCGCAAGGACGCTGCTGGCGTCGCTGGTGGAGGGATAGGCGTCCGTTGCGCAAGGACGCTTCTGGCGTCGCTGGGGGAGGGATAGGCATCCCTCGCGCCCGGTGGGTGATCGAACCTGAATTCGCACCCCGCGCCATGCAACAATGGCACCGGACTTGCACTATCACAGGGGACTGCCTTCCACATTCCCGACCCCCTCGCCATGCGACAGAATGACCGATTCGTCGCCTCCCCGCTTGTCGCGCTGCTGACCTTACTGGTCACCGTGATCACTGTTGTAGACGCACGTGCGCAGTCCCAGGGAGAAGTGGTCCGCGCCAACTGGCCCGACGTGCTGTACGAGACAGAGCGTGGCGCCATGTATCGGCCGGGTGTGGCCGTGGCCGAGAACTTCAGTGATGTAGCAGTCCTACCCTTCATCGATTCGCTGTCGCTGGCGTACCAGGCGGCGCCGGATGCACCCCGGATTGGGTTTCAGCTGCGATGGCTGGCCGGAGAAGGCGGGATTCTGGACGGCGCTCTGGTGGAGTCCATGCCCGATTCCGTCTGGATG
>JABDJZ010000543.1 GCA_013003255.1 Rhodothermales bacterium | reverse complement strand
GATCCAGAGCGGCCAAGAGGCGGCGGCGCCAAGGGCGATCGGGCCCACAGCGACGGCCAGCGACCGCGACGGCCAACGGCCAACCCTACTTATCCACGAACCCGAACGGCCAGTCCCTCTTGGGCAGCGCCATCTCCAGTCCATAGAGTTGCACGCGGCTCTCCCCTTTCCAGTTGAATGGGTCGCGGGCGCGCAACTGCTTGGTCAGGAAATTCCGGAACGCGGCCAACCACTGCTCAAGCACGGAGTCTCTGCTCTCACGGGTTGCCACGAGTGCGATGTTGCTCATCAAGAGCCGGAAGTCTGATCCGTGGGGCGCTGCGAATCGCAGCGCGGCAAGCTTGGCCAGACAATCCTGTTGAATGTCCAGCAGTTGAGACCTGCGGATGCGACGCGCGGCGCGCGCCTCGATTGCCGCGGTCCAGCGGTCAATCTCCGCGATGGCGTTGCGGACGGTATCGGCAGACTTCGAATCGGGCATTGCTCAGTATACGACAGGAGGAACGCGAACCGGGCGACACGCCACCAGACGCAAAGCGCCGGATTGCGATTAGCCCGTAGCGGGTGTATCGTCATAAAATGCGCATGTTTCAGCCTGACCCACCAGGGCCCATGCTACGCCGACTCGCCAGGACTCTGGCTGTCCTGCTTGCCGTGACCCTTCCTGCCGTTGCCTCGGGTCAATCGACCCAGGGCTCCAGAAACATCACCCTCGACGCCCGGATTCCGACGGCCGCCGGGGGACCGGTGGTTGCCGTAGCGCTCGACCAGTCCCGACCGCTGGCGTTCGTCGCCCACCGGGAAGGCGTCTCCATTTTCAACACGGATACGCATCGCCGTGCCACCACATGGCGGCCGGATGCAGGCCCGATCGCGGATATCGCGCCGTTCGGCCCGTCCGGAGTGGCAATCGCAACCGAGTCGGAGATCCTGCTCGCGATGATCTCGGACTCGGGACAGGCAAACCTCGAAGCCAGACTGAGTGTGCCAGGGCTACGGTCGCTGGGTGCCTATCGACATTCCAGTGGTGAGTCCCTGGTCCTGGGCGCCGGACCGCAGGGAGCCGTGCTTGCTTCCGCAGGATCCATCATCACCATTCCGCTTCCCGAGGAAGTACCGGATCGCGAACGCGGAGCCTACGGGATCTACGCCGGCTATGATCTGGCCACCGACACGGACCGCCTGTACGTGGCGGGTGCCGGCGGCTATTTCGTGTATGACATCACCCGGCCAGCCGCCTCAACGCTGTTGACATGGGTCAACTCGGCCGCGGTCCAGACGGGGGTTGGAATCCAGGCCTCGCCGGATGCCACCCAACTGGTGACCACCACCAACTACGCCTCCGCTCCGATCCGCGTTTTCGACATTCGTCCCGCCCTGGACGGCACCATCTCGCAGGTCCGTACCGCCGTTGGCGCGTGGAGCGCGGACTGGCGCAGCCACGCAGAGCGCTTTGAAATGCGGTGGCCCTACGTGTTCGTGGCCGCACGGGATCAGGGCTTCCAGATGTTCAACCTGCGGAACGCCTACGAGCCCTACACCAGCGGCTGGTTTCAAACGGCCGGACCTGCCGGGGCCGGCGCTCTGGATCTCGACGTTCGCAACTCGGACGGTCTCGTGGCCGTGCTTGACTCGGACACGGGCCTTTGGCTCCTCCGCGTGGAGGACTTTCGCGGATGGGACGGTCGCGGCTGGGGATTCGGCAATATCAGCTCCGTACAGGACTGGGAGCAGGGCCCGGTCAACTCAGACAGGTGGCAGCCATGAAACACCTCCTACCCCTTCTATTGATGGGACTGGTTCCGTCGGCGCTTGCGCAGACGCCCGTGGACCAACCCGCGCATCCCCCGGCTCCGGGGGAACGTGGCAGCCCGAACATGCACGTGATTGCCCATATACCGCTGGGCGCGGCGGGCACGGTCTCTGATGTTGAGATCGAACAGGATCTGGACCGTCCGTTTGCCTATGTGGCGCGTCGGTCCGGCACTATTGGTTTTGACGTCATCGACCTCTCGGATCCCTCGAACGCCCGCGTCATCCAGCGGTGGCGCATCGAGAACGAGGATCTCCACACGGGGGGCGCGATGGATGGCCGGTACTTCAAGCACGAAGGCCGCTACTACTATGTGCAGTCCATGCAGCTACGTCAGTCGGGTCCCAACTCGGATGTGGGCGCGATTGTCTTTGACGTGACCGACCTGCCGGAGAAAATGGTCGAGGTCGGACGCATCCGGCAGCCGGACAGCCCAGGCGGCTTCCACAACACATTCCTCTACAAGCACACCAGCGGGAAACCCCTCTACTTCGCCACCTCGGGTCAGTACGCCAAGGTCTTTGACATGGACCGCTTCCTGGACGGTGACCAGACCGAGATGGACCCGGTGCTGCGCGACGCCAACCGGTCCCTGGTAGGTCAGGTACCGGTCCCGCAGACGGAGAACCTGTGGTCCCGTGGGTATCACGACTTCTACGTGGGCTACCATGCGGAGACCGGCACGGACCGTTTCTACGGAGGTGGCGGCAGCGGCTTCTACGTCTATGACGTGACGGACCTGGCAGACCCCGAGTTGCTGGTATCCATTGTGGGAGTGCCTGGCGTCTCCTGGGGCCACACGTTTACGCCCACGCCAGACGGCAACTTTGCGGTGGGCGAAACGGAATTCCAGTACCAGCCACTGCGCGTCTTTGACCTGAGGCCTGCCCTGGAGGGTGAGGAAAAGAACATCGACGAGGCCGTGGGCATCTGGCATGCCGACTGGAAGGCACTGGCCCACAATCACGAAGTGCGCTGGCCCTTTGTGTTTGTCTCCGGATACGAGAGTGGCCTGAGCGTCTTCAACATGATGGACCCCACCAACCCCTACACGGTGGGCTACTACGACACGTTCGACGGCATCCACAACAACCGCGTGGAAGCCATGGAACGCCTTGGAAGTCCGTATACCTGGAATGTGTACGATGGGGCCTGGGGCGTGGACGTACGGAATGCCGACGGCCTGATCGTGGTCAGTGACATGACCACGGGCTTCTGGGCCCTTCGCATGGATGGATTCGACCGATGGTACGGACCCGACTGGGGCCAGCCCGACGTATCGAGCGCACAGAACTGGGACCAGGGTCCCGCACGAACACAAGATCAATGAGAACAGCGATACTGACCTTTGCCACCCTTTTCCTGGCTGCGAGCACCTATGCCCAGGAACCCGTCAAGCGCGGCACCGACAACATCGAGGTGGTAGGACACATTCCGTTGGGCAAGCGCCTGACGGTGACCGACATCGAGATGGAGCAGGATCTGGACCGACCCTTCGTCTACGTCAGTCGGGCATCCCTGGTTGACGGAGGCCCGAAGGGCGTCGACATGATCGACATCTCGGATCCAGCCAACCCCGAAGTACTGCTGCGCTGGCGTCTGGAGGATCAGGACCTCCACATGAATCGTGGCGGGATGGACGTGAAGTACTTCAAGTGGGAAGGGCGCTATTACATCGTCCAGAGTTTTGAATTTGGACAGGGCGGGCCCAATGCGGACCTGGGTGCGGTGGTGTTTGACGTGACCGCGCTGCCGGACGCCAGTGGCGTGCGCGAAGTGGCGCGCCTTCGCCATCCCGAAGCACCGGGAGGCTTCCACAACATCTTTATCTACAAGCACTCCTCAGGCAGGGCGCTGCTGCTTACCACCACCCGTGGCGGACCGGCACACGTCTATGATCTGGGCCGCGTGGTCTCGGGCGACGTTGATGGCGCCCTGGTGGGTACGGTCCCGATTCCGGCCGCAGCCGCTGAGGGAAGTCGGCGGACATCGTACCACGACCTCTATGCCGGGTACCACGAAGACAGCCGTCAGGATCGGTTCTATGGAGGCGGAACAGGCGGGTACTACGTCTACAACATCACCGACCTCTCAAACCCCGAACTGCTGGTCAGCCTGATGGGTGTCCGTGGTGTGGACTGGGGACACACCTTCACACCGAGCCCGGATGGTCGGTATGTGGTCGCGGAAGTCGAATACCGCTATGCCCCGCTCAGGATCTTCGACCTGAAGCCGGCCCTGGACGGGGAAGTGACCAACATCAACAATCCCATCTCTGCCTGGACGCACAACTGGGAAAACCTGGTGCACAACCACGAGGTCCGCTGGCCCTTTGTGTTCACGGCCAGCTATCTGGACGGATTCGCCGTCTTCTCGCTGATGGATCCGGAGAATCCGGTGACGCTGGGCGAGTACGACACCTACACGGGGCCCGAGTCCTATGATTTCATCCCCTACATCAACGGCGCCTTTGGCGTTGACGTCCGGAATGCCGACGGGCTGATCGTGGTCAGTGACATGACCACCGGGCTTTGGACCTTCCGCATGGACGGATTCAACGGCTGGAACGGCAATGACTGGGGCCAGCCAGACGTATCCAGCGTCCAGAAGTGGGATGATCCGCCGCCCGGAACCAACTAGATTCCTATTGAACCTCCGACCGGTGCTGTCCCCAACGCGGGCCACCGGACTTTGCCACCAGGAGCCAACTGTACCCCTGAACCCATGAAACACCTACTTGCCGCGGTCAGCCTGATGCTGATCGCCCTTCCCGCCCTTGCCCAGGATGACACGCCCTGGACCACGCTGAAGCCGGGCTCCGACAACATCACCGTGGAGGGTCACATCTCTCTGGGCGCCGGACTCAACACCATGGACATGGAGGTGGAGCAGGAGCTCAGCCGGCCGTACGCCTACATCTCGCGCGGCACCGTCGGCGCGGGGACCGAGCGTGGAACGGACATCATTGATATCTCCGATCCGGGCAACCCGAAGGTCATCTACAAGTGGCGCATCAACGACCCGGACCTGCACACCGGCCTCGGCGGCATGGACATCAAGTACTTCAAATGGGAGGGTCGCTACTACGTGGTGCAGTCCACCCAGTTTGGGCCAGGACCTGACAGTGACATGGGCGCCGTCATCCTGGATGTCACCGGCCTGCCGGATGCCAGTACCGTTCGGGAGGTAGCCCGCATCCGCGCCCCCGACATGCCGGGAGGCTTCCACAACATCTTTATCTACAAGCACTCCACCGGTCGCGTCCTGCTGCTCACCACGGTAAACGGCCCCCAGGCCAACGTGTATGACCTCGGCATGGCCGTCACAGGAGATCTGGACTCCGCACTGATCTCGGCCATCCCGGGTGAAGCCACCCAGGCCGGACCGTTCTTCTCGTACCACGACCTGTATGCGGCATGGCACCCGGACTCACAGCAGGACCGTTTCTACGGTGGCGGCACCGGCGGGTACTTCGTCTACAACATGACGGACATCACCAATCCGGAACTGCTGTTCACCATGACGGGCATCACGGGCGTCAGCTGGGGACACACGTTCACGCCGAGCCCGGACGGACGCTACGCCGTGACGGAGACCGAGTACCAGCACGCACCGCTGCGGATGTTTGACATGAAGCCGGCTCTGGACGGCGAAACCACGAACATCCGCCGGCCGATTTCTGCCTGGACCGCCAACTGGAAGAACCTGGTTCACAATCACGAAGTGCGCTGGCCATTTGTCTTCGTCTCCGGCTACCACGATGGCCTGCAGGTCTTCAGCATGCAGGACCCCGAGAACCCCGAGACCGTGGCCTACTACGACACCTACACCGGACCGCGTGATGTGGGCGTGATGGCCGGAAACGTCGCCAACGGCGCTTTTGGCGTGGACGTTCGCAATGCCGACGGGCTCATCGTCATCAGTGACATGACCACCGGGTTCTGGACCTTCCGCATGGAGGGATTCAACGGCTGGAAGGGCACCGATTGGGGTCAGCCCGACATCTCCAGCGTCCAGAAGTGGGACGATCCGCCTCCGGGCACCAACTAGACCGCATCGTACCGATGAACCGCCGCCTCACCACTTCCTCCCTCCTGCTGATCCTGGGCCTACTCGTGACCGCGGGTCAGGCCCAGGCGCAGTGGACCGCCCTCGACCCGGGTAGCGACAACGTCGAGGTCCTGGGCCACATCCCGCTCGGGCCGATCCTCAGCGTTGCCGACCTCGACATGGAGCAGGAGCTCCACCGACCGTACGTCTACGTCTCCCGGATGGTGTACGGCTGGGAGGGTCCCAAGGGCACCGACATCATCGACATTTCGGATCCGGGAAATCCGGAGGTCATCTACCGGTGGCGGATTGAAGAGCAGGATTTGCACCAGCGAACCGGCGGAATGGACGTCAAGCACTTCAAGTGGAACGGGCGGTACTACGTGGTGCAATCGCTGCAATTCGGATCCGGCGGTCCCAACAATGATCTCGGCGCAGTGGTGCTGGATGTCACGGGCCTACCTGATCCGGAAACCGTGCGCGAGGTGGCCCGCATCCGGGAGCCCGATCTCCCGGGCGGCTTCCACAACATCTTTATTTACAAGCACTCCTCGGGTCGCGTCCTGCTGCTGTCCACCGTCTCGGGCCCATTCGCCCACGTGTATGACCTGGGACTGGTGGTGGAAGGCAGACTCGACGAGGCGCTGGTCGGGCGCATTCCCAATCCCCAGGAAGGGCGCCGCGGCTACCATGACTTCTACGCCGGATTCCACCCGGACTCGGGACAGGATCGCTTTTACGGCGGTGGAACGGGCGGCTACTACGTCTACAACTTCACGGACCTCGACAATCCGGAGCTGCTGGTCACCCTGACCGGAATCAGTGGCGTCCGGAGCGGACACACGTTCACGCCGGGACCGAACGGCCGGTACGTGATTGCCGAGACCGAGTATCGCCACGCGCCGCTCCGGATTTTCGACCTTCAGCCGGCCCTGGAGTCGGGCGAGGTGCGGAACATCAGCACCCCCATCAGTGCGTGGACTGCGGACTGGCAGAACCTGGTGCACAACCACGAGGTGCG
>JABDJZ010000210.1 GCA_013003255.1 Rhodothermales bacterium | reverse complement strand
CCCCAACCGCAACCGCAGTTCGCAGAATGGCGCCCAGGTTGTGCGGGTCCTGGATGCCATCGAGCAGAAGAATGAGCGGCTTGCGCTCCTTGACATCCTCATGCTCCGGAGCAATCTCGCGGAGCATGTCATCGACGTCCAGGTATTCCACTTCGGCCTGGAGCAGCACCACGCCCTGGTGATTGACTCCGGGCACCAGGCTTTCCAGCCGCTGCGGCGGCACCGACTGCACCGGAACACCCGCCTCCTTGGCGAGCGCTCTCATCTGAGCCCCGAAGCGTCCGTCGATTCCGTTCTGGATGAACAGTTTTTCCAGGCCCTTCCCAGCTTCCAGGGCCTCGCGAACGGGATTTCTGCCTGCCACAAGGGACCGCGTGTCCGCGCGCTTCTTCGCCATGAATGTCGGGTAGAGGTGTATACTCGGAGATGGACGAAGTTACGATATCGTGCCGCTCGAGTACGGCGCCGCTGCAAGAGGCCCTGGTGAAACATCCGCGCGATGCATTCCGGTCACAGGCCTATCTCGAGCAGACCTGGAAAGCGCTCGCGTTCCTCTCATGCCCCGATTTTGACGAGGCCTGTCGGCAGTACGACGCTTTCGCCCGGCTGCTGGAATCCCTCGGAGTAACGCTCAGGTATCTCCCCCGGAATGAACAGACTGACCCTGACAGCCTCTACACGCACGACCCGGCCACCTCCATCGGATCGTTCTTGGTGGGATGCAGCATGGGCAAAGAGAACAGGCGACCCGAAGTGGCGGCAGTCCGGTCTGCCGTGGGCTCCGACTACACCTGGCGCGAGATCACATCACCCGGCCTTCTGGAAGGCGGAGATCTGATCTGGCTGGATGAACGGACAGTGGCAGTCGGAGTGGGATTTCGCAGCAACCACGACGGGATCAACCAACTGGGGGACCTGACGGGTGTCGAGGTCCTGCCGGTACCGCTTCCCTGGTGGAACGGGCCCTCGGACTGCCTCCACTTGATGTCACTGATCTCGCCGCTGGCGGACGATCTGGCGCTCGTCTACCGACCCCTCCTGCCGGTGCCGTTCGTCCAGGAACTGGAGGCTCGTGGAATCCAACTGGTAGATGTCCCGAAGGAGGAGTACGACTCTCTTGGATGCAATGTGCTCGCGGTATCCCCACGGGTCTGCGTCGCCGTCGAGGGCAACCCGGTGACCGCCGAACGCATGAGAGCCGCTGGGTGCGAGGTGCACACATTCTCTGGATCGGAGATCTGCCTTAAGGGGCTCGGTGGCCCCTCCTGCCTGACGCGTCCTTTGTTCCGGGGCTGAGTCCCGCTTGGCTTGCGGTTGAGAGGAGAACCACTACGCTGATCGGTTTACTCCCACTACGCTGATCGGCCAACTCGTACTACGCATTTCGGCGCATTCGTCCCTCTTGCTTCAAAACGAGGTGGTCGAAGTTCGACGGCAGTCACCGTTAGGACGGTCATTATGCGCAGAAACACAGCTACTGTCATCTCTCTCCTCGTCCTTTGGTGTGTGACCGGGATTACCCAAGCCCAGGTCACCGACACAACAGAGGTTATCGGCTTCGACGAAGTCGTTGAGGAGCCACTCCCGCAGGCCGGGTCGGACTGGACCGACCGCATTCATTTGTCGGGACGTTTTGATCTCAATCTCGAGGTCTTGAACCCCATGGAGGACGATGATCTTCGCTCCTCACGATTCCAGAATTACCACCGCTATCTCTTCCTGAAGGTCACCCCGGACGACCGCATCACCTTTGACGCGGAAGTCCTGGATATGTCCTACTACGAACTTGCCTACGATCTGGGTGATGGGTACTCAGTCGCGCTTGGCAAGATTTGGGTTCCATTCGGAGCCACACCCTTCCACCACTACTACGGTGGTGTGCAGGGGGACCCGTTCACGGGCCTGCTGCTTCCAAACGTGTGGGCCGAGTATGGCGCCACGCTTAGAAGTGACTTCTACTCCAGCGACCGCGTCAGTGCATCGGGAGACGTATTCCTCGTAAGTGGCTTTGATGGCCCTACAGGGGAGGTACTTCGGTTCGCTTCCGGGGGCACCGAAAACCGTTTCGCGGTCGGTGGCCGGACCGCGGTGCGCATCGGCAACCAACTGGCTCTCTGGGGGTCAGCGATGTACAACCGCTTTGGTGAGGACAACGAGGGAGAAATCCTGCTCTGGGGGGGCGATATCCTGGCGGACTACGGTCTCGTGGATGCTCCACTTCTCCGAGACCTCAGGCTCCGTGCAGCATTTGCCCGGGCGGAAATCCGTGACGAAGACCTCGTCAGCCCGGTGGACTCCAAAGACTACTGGTACTACCGGTACGGTGATTACGTGGAACTCACCTACCGCGGCTTCCAGAAGGTACAGCCAAGGCTGCGCTATGGAACCATCATCGACTTCGATGACCGGATAACCGGCCGCGACAGCCACAACTGGGATCTGGCAGCCATGTCGCGCATCGGGCGCCACGTCATGCTGCTCGCGCAATACCAGATCAACCTGGAGGAAATCAACGAGAGGGACAACGACCTCTTCCGCTTCCAGCTCGCCTTCGAATTCTGACCCAACCGGGCCCAACACTGACTTCCTTCGACCAGACTTTCCAGGAAGGTTCGCCATGAAAAACACTCTCTACACCGTCCTTGCCCTCCTCGTTGCGATGGCCGCACTGCAGGGCTGCGACCGAGACGGTACCCTCGACAGCATGAACGACAACAACGACCCCGAGAACCTGCTGGTCGCAAGCAGGACCTCGACAGCACCGGTTATTGACGGTGTTGCTGACGATGCCGCGTGGCAGGGTGCTGCCACCGTCAACATCGGCACTGTTGTCGCGGATATCCCCGCCTTCCGCGGTTATGGCGGCAGGCAATACCAGGTGGAAATGAAAGCCGCCTATGATGACAACTACCTCTATCTCACGGCCCATTACGCTGACGCCACCCTGGACGCAAACCGGGAGCCGTGGTATGTGGACAACGGCGTCTGGAAACAGGAGTCACGCTGGCCCCAGTTCGACGAAGACGGCAACGAGACTCGGATGGGCTTCTATGAGGACAAGTTCTCCATGATGTGGGAGGCCTCGGAGGTGGAAGGCTTTGACACCCAGGGTTGTGGCGTGGCATGCCACGTCGGGTTGAATCCCTTCCAAAGTGACGGAGGAAAGAGCGCGCTGAAGTACACCAGGAATTTCGGCGAAGTGATGGATATGTGGCATCTGAAGTATGTCCGCTCGGCAGGCTCACAAGTGCCGAAAATGGACGACCAGTACACCAACTTCACCAGTACAGCCAATAACGGTGGACGCCACAGTGACCCGGGCACCGGGCACTATGCGAACAACAAGCAGACCATTGACGGCATGTCGGTTCCGCTGTATGTCCGGGCCAATCCCACGGACACCTACTACTGGATCTCGCCGGACGACATCTCAAGTGGAGTCGTAGCCCGCGTGACCGGACTCACGGCCGACGGTGATCTGGTACTTGAGAATGGCGGCACCATCAGCCACACGGACCCGGCCTACCAGCGCAACGGAGCCTATAACCCACCGAGTGTCTATTCCAGGATGCCTGATGGCGACCGCTCCGATATCGACGCCGTGGCCCGGTACGGTGGTGGATTCTGGACCGTGGAAATCCGCCGGGCCCTTACGACGGGCAGCATGTACGACGTCCAGTGGGATGACATGACAAAGGACTATCCGTTTGGAGTCGCTGTCTTTGACAACGCCGGCATTGCCCACGGTGCCTCCGGAGATCCTGTCTTCCTGCGCTTCCGCTAGCGCTGGAGGGTCTTGGACTTACCACCTCACAGGAGATGACCATGCGACTTTTTGGAGATGCCCGCCTCGCCAATCTCGGGATGTCAGCAAAGCTGCTGTTCACGGCAGCACTCTTCACGCTGGCCACCGGGTATCTGTTCGCCATCGGTAACGTCGCTACCAAGGTGGGCTTTCTGCCCGACGACGTAGCCTTGAAATACTATGGCAACGAGGCGTCCCGTCAGGCGCTCGAAGAGCTGCAGGCTACCAATGAGGCAGAGGAGTCCGGGGTAGAAGAGGGAGAATCGTTCAGCTTTGACGATCTGGACGAAGCCCCGGGAATGTCAGACGAGAAGCTGGTACCGGTCCCCACCTTCGAGACACTCGTGAGTGAGGGCCACTTCCACCTCTTTGGATACACATCGATCTTCTTCCTTTGCGGACTCCTCATGCTTCTGGCCGACCTTCCGGGCTGGTTCAGAAACACCATCATCG
>JABDJZ010000202.1 GCA_013003255.1 Rhodothermales bacterium | reverse complement strand
CGGGAGCTGTGCATAGAGGGCGCGGGCACTTGATACGGTATCCAGCGCCTGGTGTCGCTCTTCGCGTGTTGCGGCACCCACTCCGACGGCCGTTTGGCCAATCCGGATGAGATCACGCGCCCGCATTCGGAGAAGCCTCAGGGTGGCGCGCCCGGACTCCATGGCGGAACCGCTCCACTCAGTGAACCCCTTCCAGGACCGCTCCGCCCGACGGGCCACCAGCGTCTGGACGCCCAGAAGCCGCTTGGCCAGGAAGTCGTCTGACTGAAGAGCGCGGAAGGCACTGTTCCAATCGTCCGTCAGAATGCGGTGCAACTGGGATACAAAATGTGCCCAGTCCGGGCCAATGGACTGGTAGCGTTCATCCAGCGAGTTGCGTGCACGCTCCAGGCCGCTGGAAATCAGCTCCCGAAGGTCTCCGTCATCCTCACCTGCCAGTTCCTCACTCGTCTCCTCAGCAGACAGCTGTTGGAGCGCCGTATGAAACGTGTTGGCCACAACCTCGCGGACCTGCTCGGTCTGGTTCCAGACACGTGCGATAGTCCGCCGGAGGGGGTCTGCCGAGGACTTCAGCCGCTCGGGGATCGGGCGCTCGAACGCGTGACGGACCACCTGGCGTAGGTTGACCCGCATGGTGCGCGGATGCTCGCCCACGGATCCCCGCAACGTAAGGTCCTGTGGGAGGGCGGCAACCCGCTTCATCAGGTTCTTCCACGTGGATTCGCCGGGGTCGGTCAGGGCCTTGTCAGCCGCCGTAAGGCCGGAGAGGTCCCGATACAATGCGTCGATGCCGGCGCTCGTATCAAGCAGCTCTTCGAGTGCCTTGTGGAGCGCGCGGGACTTCCGCTTTCCCGATGGCGCGTCGTTCCCCACCAGCGCGAGTGCATCCGTTTCAATCTTGCGGATGTGGTCCTGGATGGATGCGTACGTCCGCTCCAGCGGGACAAAAGTCTGGTGGGCCACCTCCATGAGCAGGCCTTCCTCCACCTTCCTCATGTCGCGCCACAAGTCCAGGAGACCATCGGCAAGACGAATCCTGTCCCGGGTATAGGCCGCGTCTACTGGAGGGCGAGTGCTGCCGATCGGAGTGGTCGGAAGTCCACCGTAGAGAAATGTGCCCGCCACCTCCAGGTCGTGCTCGACCCGTGCCAGCGCCTCGGTCAGGTCGGGCGACTCGAGAGCGGGAAATGCACCGGGTTCGAACTGGAGCAGCTCCATGAACGACGGTGGCTCAAGGTCTGCAGGCTCCGGATTCGGGGAACGAGGCCACTTCAGCGTCAGGCTCTCCGGGACGTGATACCGCGGGTGATCCTGATCGGTGAGGAAGCGCAACCCTTCCTGTGTCCAGCGCCAGATGCTACGCTCCAACTCCCTGAGTCGTAGTTCCATCGCCGCGACGAGGGGCTGCTGAGCTGTCTGGAGCCGGGGAAGCACATCTACGGACAACCGCGCCTGCGCCACGGACCGCGCAGGTACCACACGGCCCTCGTAGGGCAGTTCGATGGCTTCTTTCCCCCAAAGTCCCGACAACGAGTTTCCAAGACGGCGGGCCGCTATGCGGCTGGATCGTCGACGCCGTTGCCAGGTCTTGGCTGTCCGGACCTTCAGCGAGTCATCAGGGCGCTTTTCGACCAGGACTTCGGAGAAGGGGACCTCGGTGGTTTCCGGGAGCTCCTCAGCGGCTGCCATGAGCTGCTTGCTCGCCCACACGAAACGGTCTTCCAGCGCGGCGATCGGGTCAGCCTCCTCGAGGTAGGCCAGCAGAGGCTCGATGCAGTTGGCGTGGACGTGACGGACGTAGGCTTCCGCCGCACGCCACCGCTGATCTTCCTGGTCCTCTTCGCCAAGGTTCTCCAGCCGCTCGCGCAACACGTGTACTTCAGACTGGTGCCGGGCCTCCATCTCTGCAAGCTTCGCAGAGAGCGGCTCAACCACCTTCTTTGAGACCGCTGCCGCCCAGGTATCGGCCAGGCTTCGAGCTTCATCGCACAGCAGGCCACAACCCGAATGGAGTTGCTCCGCGGCTTCAATGGCCTCGGGTGGAGGGGGTGCTATGACGGAAGTGTCCTGACTCATGCGTCCTTTGGCCCATCGCCGTCCGATGCGTCTGAAGCCTCATCGTCACCGGGGATGCCGAGAGACTGTCGGACGGAACCCGGCCCCGGTGCCATGGAGGCCACCAGTTCCGCCGGTGGTGTGAGCCCGTACACGGGGTAAAGCAGTCCTGCCTTCAGGAATCCAAGTTTGGCCGTCTCGGTGATGTCCGTGGCCAAGGCCGATTCATACAGGTGATCCAGGACGTATGCCTTGACAGAGATCTTCATCAGGAAGGTCTCCTTGAACTCATCACGGATGTGAACCACAATGGGCTTGTCCAGATAGACAAAGCGGGAGTTTGCGGCAGCCTGGTAGGCGATGGATTTGGCCTTGGCCGGGTCAACCCAGCCGGGGAGATACAGTGTGGTGACCACCTGGCAGTCCAGGACACCGGCGTTGGCATTGGCTACCTGGCTATCTACAACCTGAGAGTTAGGCACGGAAACCAGGTTGTCGTCCAGAGTCACAATGCGCGTGGAGCGAAGACCGATGGACTTGACCTCCCCGTAGGAGTTGCCTACCTGAACCTTGTCACCCACCTGAAATGGCGCATCGAAAATGATGATGATGCCGCCGAGGAGGTTCTTGATCAGGTCCTGCGCGGCGAGACCTATGCCGACACCAAGTGCCGCCGAAGCCGCAAGCAGTCCATTCCGGTCCACCTGAAACACGCTGGTCATGATGAACCAGATCACGATGGCCCACATCACCATCCTGACGATGGGGATCAGGCGCTTGAAGAACAGTCGCCTCGTGGCGCTGCGGTCCGCGATGGCCTCGAGGAGCCAGAGCAGACCCTGGAGCAGGTAGAACGCTCCGATGATGATCAGAATGGCGAAGAACACCCGGGTGCCGACGTTCTTCAGTCCCTCCTGAAGCTGCTCGACCGGCTTGTTGGCTACGCTGTCCGGGGTTGCGGCCCGAGCCGTGTCGATGCGAACCACGACCGTATCGGTGAATCCCCGCTGGAGCCGCTGCATGAGCAGAGCGGCCAGGGACTCTGAAAGGCTGTCGGCGGATATGGAGCCCGAGGCCGGCAGCACGGCGGTTGCCGGCAGCACTACGGTTGGCGGGACCACCGCAAAATCGGTTTCCGGCGCCGAGAGCTGGTTGTCGCCGGCAGGTGCGGCCGCGTCCGGGGCGCCGGGCGAGGCCATGAGGGAGTCCACCATCGCACCTAGAGAATCCGCCGGGACGGCGACCAGCATCGAATCAGCCGCCAGTGAATCGGCAGCGACGCCTTCAGGCCCCTCGGAGCCACCGCCAAAGAAGCGGCAGCCCGACAGGCACGCTGCCAGAATCAGCGTGACGAGCAGAGAAAAGACGTGCGTTCGAGGGCCCATTGTCTGTATATACTCCGACAGTCTCTCACTTGAAAGCATTTAGGCGATGGGGTGGCTCCGCCACGTACTTATTGATCTTGCCGTACTGGTTGTCATAGGCCTTGCCACGTTTGGGGCTCAGCCGTGGGCCCTGTGGGTCGTATGGGTCTATACCCCGCTGATGCTGCTCCTCAAGTTAGGAGCCGTGGCAACCAGCGTGACACCGAGACAGAACGACGTGCCGGACTGGTTTTTCCACGCCCTGTATGCAGTCAGCGTGGTGATCCTCCTGTATCACCTGCTTTACTGGGAGGCTGCCGGCTGGGTGGCCATTTGGATTCTGTCCGTGGTGGCCGCATCGCGCCAAAGCCGTTCCACGCGGCCAAAGAAGAAATAGCCCGCCTGCGCCGGGAAATGTCGTGCTTCTGAACTACTACGCACTCCGTGCGCTTGCCCGGGAATGGTCGGCCGATACTTCCGGCAGTCTGATAGGAGCGGTGGTGGAGGAGTGCTGGTCATCCAGTGCCGATGAACTCACCATCCGACTGACCTCGGGCGGGGATATCGAAACGGCGCTCCGCATCAGCGCACGGCCCGGCCAGGCGTACGTCTTTCGGCAGGAGGGGAGCGGAAAGCCTCGGAAGAACACTACGCCGTTGTTTCGAAGCCTGTCCGGTCAGCAGATCTCTGCCATCCGCGTGGCTGACCGGGATCGCGTGCTGCACGTGGAAACGGCCGGAGGGGCCGCGTTGGTCGCCTACCTCTTTGGGTCGTCGGCGAACGTGGTCCTAATGACCGGGGCTGGCGAAATGCAGGAAGCGTTTCGCGCCAAGGCCGCGGCACGCTCCCTGCCCGAATCTCGTCCGGCGCAGGACCCGGTGGGCTCGGAAGCCCTTAAGGCACGCTGGCCCGCGGGTGCGCAGCCCGTGGCAAAGGCCGTGAACCGTGCCGTGCCGCTCCTTGACCGATGGCTGGCTCAGGAAGTGGTGGACCGCGCGTCGCTGGATGTCTCCGATGCGTGCCTGGTGACGGACGCCCATTTCGTCGAACTGGCCAGGGCGTTGGATGACGTCCGCCATGATCTCGACGCGCCCCGGCCCGTGCTGTACCGCGATGAGCGGACGCCGGTAGCGCTGTCGCTCATTCCTCTCTCGACGCCTCCCGGATCAGCGGACAGCTTTGAAACGCTGGACGAGGCAGTCCGGGTG
>JABDJZ010000502.1 GCA_013003255.1 Rhodothermales bacterium | reverse complement strand
GCCGTCTGCCGGGATGGCATGCGGGATGCGCGCGGCGAACCGTCGGGCCAAGGCCACGCACCTGAGCTGACAATGACACGATCCGCGTGCAGCGTCTCTCCCGTATCCAGCCTCACATCACCGCGGTCCGCATTGATTCCGGCGACGCTGGCCTGAATGAAGTCGACCTCCTGAACCGAGGCTGCAACAGCGATCAGGATCTCGTCTGCAAACAGCAATCCGGCCTCTTCGACCAACCACGCAGACTGACCTCGCTTGAGTTCAAGGCCGGGCACCAGGCCTGCCGGGTCCTCGACCAGGCGCGCTTCGTGGGGTCCGAGGTTGTTGAGAGAGGCCTGAACCCAAGCGGCCTCCTCATCTCCGATCAGCAGCACGCCCGTTTGCTCGTAGTGCACCTGGCCAAGTTCGGCCCACAGTCTGTCCCAGGCGCCAAACGCCTCGTGCACCATGCGCTGGTAGCCCACCTGATGGCCATAGGGAGTTCGAATGAGGCGGATGTGGTCGGAGGAGGCTCTCGGTCCGGGACCCGGAGGCAGCGGGTCAATCAGAGTCACCTGAATTCCCTTGTCGAGCAGACTCCGCGCGATGCAAAGGCCCATGATCCCAGCCCCGACAACGGCCACTCTCACGGCGTCCCTCGCGACTCCCAGGCCAGTGCAGCAGCCGCGAGGTCCTCGATCGATGCCCCGACGGACTTGAACGCCGTAATGTCCTCCGGGGACGTTCGACCCGAGACCTCCCCACGGAACAGCGCCCGAAGGTCTCCGGCGACGTGGTCCCAGTCGAATGCTCCTGAGCGAACGGCCTGAATCAGGTCGCCGGCCTCGGATTTGGCGCCTTCCCACGTATCAACGAACACGCGGGCCCGAGCGAGCGCAGTCGGGTCAGCCTCCACCATATCCGGGGTGTAGGATCCGACCAGGTCAAGGTGTACGCCCGACTTGAGGTTCGCACCCATGATCAAGGCGGCCTTTGACTGTGTCGCCGTGGAGATGATATCCGCCTCCTCGGTGGCCGACTGCAGATCCGAGACCACCTCGGCCTGGATTCCCTCGCTCGCGAGTTCTTCCACGAGCTTAGCCGCGTTACGTGGGGTGCGGTTCCAGATCCCGACTCGTGAGACCGGCCGGACCTCACCGGTCGCTCGGATGAGGTAGGGTGCCAGCGCGCCCGCACCGATCATCAAGTGAGAGTGGGCGTCTTCGCGTGCCAGCCATTTGGTTGCGGCTGCGGAGGTGGCAGCGGTCCGCCGGAGTGTGAGTACGCGCCCGTCAAGGATGGCCAGAGGTTGTCCCGACTCCTCTGAAAAAAGGACATACACCCCGTGGATGGTATCCAGACCCGTTGCGCGGTTCTCAAGCCGAATGGTGACGAGCTTGGTACCCACATAGGCCGACGGCTCCCAAGCCGGCATCATCAGAAACAGGCCGCTTCCTGTCTCTTGATGGACGCGTGGAGAGGCGTCACTGGATCCCAGGAAGACGCGCTCCATCGCGGGAATAAGCCGCTCGAAATCGAGTCGCGCCTCAAGGTCGTCACCGTTGATGTACTCAGGTTGCACTGCGCGGGGTCTGTTGGATTCCGGGTCAACGATCCCGGGCGCGGCTCGGTTCTTCTTCGAGGGCTCTAGATCCCCGCAGACCATGTCGGCGTATACTGCCGGACCAAAACCTCCTGACAACCTCGACAGAATAAATGGCCAAGCTGATTGTAGTTGACGTTGCGGACGACACGCGGGTGCCCTTCCTGCGCGGCGTTCTCACGCGCTCGCTGCAGGACGCGGGTCTTCCTTTCGAGGAGGCCTACGAGCTGGCCTCGGATCTTCGCGACGAGCTGTCTGACCAGGATGAGATCTCGACCGAGGAGCTGCGGGATGTGGTTTCGGAGTACCTGTCTGACCGCGGATTCGGCGAGGTGGTAGATCTGTATGCCACGCCGAGAAGTGAGCGTGCCACGCTGTATGTCCGGCACGAACTGCACAACGTGGTCCCGTTTTCCAAGTCCACCTTGGTCCGTTCTCTGGAGGTATCGGCAGCGCCCCGCGATCTGTTGTATGGGGTTGCTGCCTCGGTGGAGAACTATCTGTTGTCGCAGAGCCTGATCGAGATCGATTCCAGGTCCCTGGTCAGAATTACGTATGAGCACCTGCTTGATGCCACCGGTGAACGGA
>JABDJZ010000482.1 GCA_013003255.1 Rhodothermales bacterium | reverse complement strand
GTCATTGACCGTGGCGGCAGGCTCTACCAGGGCCGCCCCTTCCTCAACAATGCTACCTCGCTGGAGGACCTGCCCGTCTTTGCCCTGGGAGCCCACGTAGGAGGCGGTAACACGGGCAACATCGGCGTGAGCCTTCTGGGGTGCTATCACCCTCCCGAGGGGCCCTCCTGTCAGCAGGAGATCACCACGGAAGCTCTGGACACCTACGTGACGCTGTTCGCCTTCCTCAGTGAACGCTATGGGGTCTCCCCGTCGCAGATCCGAGGGCACCGGGACTTCTCCAGTACAGCCTGCCCTGGCAACAATAACTACGAGCTTCTGCCCCAGATTCGTACGGATGTGACCCAGCTGCTTGTCACGGGCAACGCACCCATCGCCCAGGCCGCCATGAGCGCCGAGGTGGATGATGACGGGGTGGTACGCGTGAGTTGGGAGTTCACAGCCGACTTCGGCGTGGTAGGCTACCGCCTGGAACGCTGGAGTGACGGCAACCGTGATGCTGTGCTGCTCGAGGGAACGGGCGCCGCGCCCAGCACCTTTGCCGACGGCAGTGTGGTCACCTCAGAAACCGTCTCCTACCGCATGTACGTGCAGAGTGCGGATGGACGGGAGCAGCGGGTGGCGACCATTGATGTGGCGCTCGACCTGCCATCCAGGCACACGCTTGCGGAAGTCTTCCCGAACCCGGCGTCCGGAGCCGTTCGACTTCGCTACTTCCTGCCAACCGAGGGTCGGGTCAGACTGGAGGTCTTCGACACCATGGGCCGGTCTGTGGCACTGGCCGTTGACGAGGTTCAGGACGGGGACCGCTGGTACTCGATTCCGTTCGATGCCGGGCAGCTCACTGGAGGCGTCTATTTCTATCGCCTGGTCATCGAGGGGTTTTCCGGGGTGGTTTATGACAAAACCAGTACACTGGTGGTAACTCCTTGAGGAAACCGCCATGTCTGAAATGCGCCTGCTGTCCTCCCTGCTGTTTGTCGGTCTGGTTGCGGGGATGATCTGCCATCCCGCGCTTGGGCAGACCATCTCTACGGATCGGCCCGATTTCGGGGCCGGAACTACCGTCCTTCCGATTCGGACCGTGCAACTGGAAACCGGCGTCAAGCGAACGCGAATCCGGGAGTCCATCAACGCCGACCAGTATCTGGAGAGCCTCCTCCGGTTTGGTGCCGCGGGGCCGGTAGAACTCCGGCTTGGCTGGAGTGGACTTAACCGCATTGGCGCGGATGCAGGCTCCACGTCAGGTGCCGGCGACCTGTCCATTGGTGCCAAAGTCGCCCTGGCCGACGGACGCGGATGGGCCCCGGCCGTCGCGGTACTCGGCACGCTTTCATTGCCCTCCGGCGAGGATGCGTTCAGCGCGGGCGAGGAGGTGCCGGAGGCGCGCCTGGCACTCGGATGGGCACTCACGGAATACTACGGGTTGACCGTAAACGTAGGCAGTTTCTGGACGACTGGGCCCTCGAGCCGATTGTCTGAGGGCAGCCGGGAGCGATCGGACTTCTATTCGGCCACGCTCGGGCGCTCCGGCGAAGGCGGGCACGGGGTCTTCGTCGAACTCTTCGGGATTCTACCGGCCTCCGGGGACAACCAGCACAACCTCGGGGTCGGCTACCTCTATCTTGTGGATGATCAGGTCCAGTTGGACGTTTACGTCGGCTCTGGACTGACCGAGGCGACTCCCGACGCGTACATCGGGGCGGGCGTCGCCATCAGGCTCCCGAATTGATCCAACCGCCTGGGCTGTCCTGCCTCACCAACATGTTTTCGGATCGCCCCTCGCGGCCCATTCTTCTTCTGTTCGTTACCTATCCAGACCGATCCCTATGAGATCCAGTCGCTCCCTCCTTCTCGTTGCCCTGACCATCCTGCTGGGCACCTCCGGATGCACCGCCCTGCAGCAGATTGCCGCGCTGAAATCCGTCGACTTCGCCATCGCCAGCGTCAACCGCGTCTTCCTTGCGGGTGTGAATCTCGATCAGGTTCGGTCCTACAATGACCTCAACATCATGGATGCCACCCGGCTGGTGGCTGCCGTGTCCAGGCGGGACTTGCCCCTTCAGGCCACCGTCAACCTCTCTGCCACCAATCCGTCTGACAACCCGGTCACCGCACGCATGGTCGGCCTGGACTGGCGCCTGTTCCTGGATGACAA
>JABDJZ010000192.1 GCA_013003255.1 Rhodothermales bacterium | reverse complement strand
CTCTCCGACGGCCTACTGTCGTTCCGGTGGGTGAACGTGATTGACTCGTTCGAAATGCCTGTGCGCGTGCGTGTGGGGCCGGGACGGTTCGAGTGGATACACCCGACGCCGCATTGGAAGTTTGTGGAGGCGAATCTGGAGGACGGGTCGAGGCTGGAGGTTGATCCGGGGTTCTATGTCGAATCCAGGTCGGCCCATCCAGACTAAGTCCGCGGCCAGTCCCTACGTCGTAAACAGATCCAGGATGTTCTCCATCTTGCTGACCGACGTCTTGTATAGCTCGGTGCAGAGCCACCGTCCGCGTTGTCTGCCGCAAAATGCGGCGACCAATCCGCCCCACGCCATGCCCGTCGAGAAAGTCACCCCGGTCCTCAACGTCAACGACATTGGTCAGAGCTTCGCCTGGTTTGAACTCTTTGGATGGGAGCGAAGCTTCAGCTGGAATCAGGCAGGGATGATCGCGCACGCGGCCGTAGCCAATGAGCACGGTGAAGCCGATTTCGGGGGCGTGTTCCAGGGAGAGGTAACGGTGTTCCTTTGCCGGGGCGCACAGGGGTCTCAGGGGACAAAGATGCCCTCCCGTCCGGGAGCCGATGACACCGACGGGGTTTGGATGACCTGGTGGATGAGCACGAAGGAAGAGGTGGATGCCCTGCACGAGATCGCCGTCGAGAACGACTGCATTGTGACCTGGCCACCAACGGACGAACCCTGGGGTGTGAGGGAGTTTCATCTTCGCCACCCGGACGGTCACATGATTCGGGTGAGCTGCGGCCTCGGCTAGGTACGGACGCCGGGTACGACTTGACCCGGGACCGTATCCTCGGAAGACTTCCTGCGTAGGACCACCAGCAAACGGACGAAGGCGTGGCGGAAACAAAGCAGAAAGACGAACTCAAGCGAATGCGGGCCTTGGCAAAGGCGCGGGCGCTTGAGTACAAGGTTGACCACCGGGTCCCCGCATCGACGCTTCCGGCCCGGGCGAGCAGTTCGCTACCGGCCACTCTGGGCTCTACCAAGCGCCAGGCGTCCGATCAGGCGTTGGTCACCCGTGACAAGGGTCATTCGCTGCGCCGAAAGGTGTTCACCCGCATTGCCTTCGTCATCGGCATCTTCCCGCCCTTCTGGCCGATCACCCTCGGCACCTGGCTGGTCCTGCGGCGGCGGCCCAAGAGCCGGGCAATGCGTTTGGTCAAGAGCGCAATCAAGCAGTTGGATCGCGGCAACATTGGCATCGCCGTGAAGAAACTGCAGGACGCGCACTTCCAGGACCCACACAATTGCGACGCTTTGTACTGGCTGGGCATGGTGATGGCTGCCCAGGATCGTCCGAATGAAGCCATCGAGGCGCTGACCCTGGTGGCAGACCGCGTGCCCGGCCTCCCTGAAGTGGAGACGGCGCTCGTTGATGCCTACCTGGACACGGATGACGCGAATGCCGCGCTGCATCACGCGCAGCGCCTGTTCAATGCGTTCCCCTACGAGACCGCATCGCTCTTGAAGTTGGCCGAGGCCTTCCAGGCAGTTGGAAAGCCACTAATGGCTATTCAGACCTTGACGCAAGCCCCGCTGCACAAGCCCAGGCTGACCCAGGACCTACTGCAGGTCCACTACGAACTCGGCAAGCTCTACGAGCAGGAAGGGGAGGCCGATAAGGCGAGACAGCATTTCGAGCGGGTGTACGCTGCGGATGCCGGCTACGAGGACGTGGCAGCGCGAATGGGGACCGACTAATCCGAATTGAGCTGATCGGGTCGGACCAACTCAGTCGGTCTTGGAAGTCCCCGTCTTCGGGGGCACCGGGTGCGGTGGGCGGGTCGATCGATCCGGGGCCCGCACCGGAGCGCGCCGTGCGTCCAACTCTCTTTCATTGGCGTGGCGCCGGAGGGTCACCGTGAAGGTGCTGCCTTCGCCGGGCTTGCTTTGGACATCCACCGAGCCTCCCATGAGTTCAATGACCCGCTTGGTGATTGAGAGCCCGAGTCCATTGCCTTCGTGGGTGCGCGCGGCACCGGTTGAGGCTTGACGGAATGGCTCAAACAGGCGAGGGAGGAAGGACGGTTCGATGCCGATGCCCGTGTCGGAGACCTTCACGTGGACCATGGACTCAGTCGCTGACACGGCAACGGTCACGCCACCCTCATCCGTGAACTTGATGGCGTTGAAAATGAGGATGTCCAGCACACGCGCCAGATGGGCACCGTGTGAGTACGCGTGGGCTCCAGCCGATTCGTCAAAGCACCGGACGGTCAGGCCTTTCTTCTCCGCGGAGTGTCGCATGGCCGTCACGGCCGCGGCGGCCTCGGCCCCGACATCCACCGGAGACAGGTCAATCTTGAGCTGATCGTTGCTGAGTTGAGCAAGGTCCAGGACGGAATCCAGCGTGCGCTGAAGGCGCTGGGCTCCCGCGGTAATGTGATCTACGAACTCGATGTGCGCGTCCCTCAGTTCCTCGCGCAGAATCGCCGCGAACCCAAGAATGGCCGCGATGGGCGTCCGAATCTCGTGGCTCATGTTCGAAAGGAACTCGTTCTTGGCCCTGTCCGCCTCTTCAAGCTGTCTGATGTGCTGCTGCAGGACGGCATTTTTCAAACGAACCCTTCGCAGTTTCCAGGCCAGGAAGCCGCGGATCAGAACGAAGGCGCCGACCGCCAGGAGGGCAATGAACCACCACTGCTGCCAAAAGGGAGCGGCGACGGTGAAGGATGCGGTCCGGGTTTCAGACCAGTCCCCGCGATATTTTCGTGCCCGAACCTGTAGCTCGTAGGAGCCCGGGGCGAGGTTTCCGAGTGACAGCTCGGCTCCACTGAGCCACCTCCAGTCGGAGACGGATTCCGAACGGCCGAAGAGGCCAGCACTTTCGGAAATCAGTCTGGACTGTCCTTCAATCTGTCCTCTATTCACGCTCGAGAGGATGTCGATCCGGGCGGTAAGGTCCCTCTGATCATAGCCGGTGGTCCGCGACTCGGGATCGAGCGGAGTGCCACTAAACGCAAGGTCGCGGAGAATCAATCCCGGGGGCTCCCCGCTTGATGGATCAACGGTTGGGT
>JABDJZ010000413.1 GCA_013003255.1 Rhodothermales bacterium | reverse complement strand
GAGCACCTGTTCGTCGGAACAGGCAACGGTATCTGGCGCGCCGAACTGGATGCAGCGGACTACCTCCCGAACGGGAGCTTCGAGTTCCTCGGACCGGAAGTTGTACAGGGTACCACGACCTACGTACCCGAGATCAGGGCTCTGACACTTGTCGACGCCGAGAGCAACGGCTCCGTCACGACCGGTGACCTGACCGGAACGGATCTCGTGGCCGGTGCCTGGGGCAAGTTCCTGATCGATGGTGACCTGGTGTCCGCCTTCCTGATTGAAGATCCGAGTGGTGCCGCAGGCGGCGCTGACGCTACCGAGGAGCTCGCGCTCCGTGGTACCGAGGTGTCCTTCATCGAGGCTGCGTCCGACGGTAGGCTGTTCCTGGGAACGACCGCGGGTCTGGTGACTCTGGACGGAGGCGCCGCAAGCACCTCAACCGCGAGCGAGCCCGAGACGGCAGAACTGCCCGACAACTACACGCTCGAGCAGAACTACCCGAACCCGTTCAATCCGGTAACCACCATCGGCTTTGCCCTTCCCGAGACCGGGAATGTGCGCCTGGCCGTGTATGATGTCCTCGGACGTCAGGTGGCACTACTGGCGAGCGGAACGCTGGAGGCCGGCAGCCACGAAGTCCACTTCGAGGCCACCAACCTCCCGAGCGGTACCTACCTGTACCGCCTCGACACCGCACAGGGAAGCTTCACCCGCCAACTGGTGCTGATGAAGTAACCCACATGGAATGACGAAACGGGAGATTCGGACTCCCGATTCGCCACTCCGCTACGTGAGCCCCGGTCTCTGAAGAGAGGCCGGGGCTTGTTGTATGTGGTCGATACGGTGCGGACATGGCGGCCCGGAGATCGGCCTCTGGCGTGTGTCCGGTTCACCCAGTGGCACGAATCAGACACGGGGCATTGCTCCAATCGGACACGCCCTCCGAAGTCGAATCGCCCTAAATGGCCAAAAAACGGACCTGAAGCGCACCTCCCGGACAAATCGCACCCGACTTCGGACGCTGGACTGAAATCTGGCAAGCGTGGCCGTTCTCAATCTGCGGTTAGCGGTGCGGAATGTCGCACGTACAACTAAGTGCGTGATGGCGGCCGCCCGAATGTTATTTCAACATACGCAGGTAAGCTGCCATGACTTCTGTTACTTCAAAAGCGATGACGCGTCCCCTCTTTGGCGTCATCAATCACGCTGCTCGAGCCACAATGCTCGTAGTGGCTCTTCTTGTTCTCGCGGCGTGGGGCGGCCGCGGGGCCTCTGCCCAGGAGGTGTTCATGGGACCCGTAGGCGCGGCGACCAATGGGGCCGATGTCTTTACGTTTGCGCCGGGAATCGTCGAGGGTTCTACCCAGATGGTTTTCGACGTTGCCGGGGACGGAGGCTATCTCACTGTCTTCATTGACTTCAATGGAGGTCCTTTCGATGACACCGACCGAGTGATCAACGATCAGGCCGTTGACGCCGAACGGGTCGTTCTTGACCTTGATATCCCTGCCGGTTCCAACACGGGTGGCGTAACGGTTAAGGCCAGAGTTTGTCTGACGGCAGGCGATTGTAACCAGTTCGTGGACGTGGTGCCAGCTTCCGGCGAGGAGGAGAACACCACCATTACGGTTCTGAGCTCTGGCGCGGCAGGCGCCGTGGATATCACGGACGTTGACAATGGCGGACTCTTTGAGTTCGTGTCTCCGCTGAGCGCTGGCCTCGACACCGACGGCGACCTGGTCGTTACCGACGGCAACGCCGACGTGATCTTCTCTGGCGACCTCCAGGCCATCAACGAACTGGACTTCGCTGCGGACGATCTGACGCTGGATTTCACGAATGGAATTCCGCTTCCGATTCTCGGGGCGAACAATTTCGTTGGCACTGATGTGGCTTCCGCTCTGACCCTGACCCAGACGGGGACGGCTCAGACGGTGAACGACATTGTCTACACCTACGAGAATGACAACGACGGTACGATCGACTTCGACTCCCGCATGCTGGAGTACGATGGTCTGCTGCCGATTTATGAGTCGCTCGTAGCGGGCAACAAGACGTTTACCTACCCCAACGTCAACGAGGCCTCTCTGGTCGCGGCCCTAACATTCCAGCCGGAAGGGAAGGTGATTCGACTGACGCCGGATGGCGACGGCGCCTCGGGTAACGGAAGCTCCTTCATCGATTGCGAGCTGTGTGGCGAAGAGACCCACTTCCTGAACCCAACCGCCACGCTGACCATCAATGCGGGTGCAGGAATTGACTCTGTGTATGTCGCGCAGTTGGATGATGTGATCCCGGCGTCGTTCACGACGCTCAACGTCAACGGCGGTGACCGTACGACGGGTGGCGTGACTCCTCTCGTCGACTTTGATCACGACTACATCAGCGTCGTCCCGAGCGCTGCCTACGAGATCAACGTCGATGGCGGCGAGCCCACCACGGGTGCGGGTTCCTGTGAGTCACCGGACGTACTGGATCTCAACTACGCTGGTAGTGGTGCATCACTGACCTTCACCGACTTTGATGACGGCGAAGGCGTCTGGACCTTCTCAAGTGGACAGGCGGACGTCAACTTCACCGATATCGAGATCCAGTCGGATCAGGTATACAGCGTGGATGTCCAGGTAACGCCTGAGTTGGTGTATGCCACCGATGAGGTTGACATCATGGTGTCAGTCCTCAACAATAGCGCGCACCCGATTCGGTGTCTGCAAGTTGACCTTCCCGAAGCGATTCTCGCTCTCGGTGATCCTGATCCTGCTGTGGATGGCGGCGGTAGCCTGTACGCCGATGGCGGCACCAACTACTTCGCCCCCGACACCTTTGTGGAGATCGATCAGTTTGGTGCGGAGACCGTCAAGACCTTCGACCTCACCATATACAAGCCCGACCTTTATCCGGGGGGACCGTACGCACTGGACGGCTCCATGCAGGGTGTCCTGCAATACGGCAATGCAGGCAATAGGCTGGATCCGGGTCACACCGTCAAGCTCACCTGGGCTGAGACTCCGATCACCAACTACGAGTTGATGCCGGAAGTCTTCGACGTGCGTGCTCGCATCCAGACGACTGTCACAGGTCATGAGGACATCGGCGGTGACCGGTATCGCGCAGGCATGGTGCTTGGGTTCGATCACCTGGAGACCTCCAAGGGCTTCTATTTCCCGGCGAAGTCACACGTCAATACCGCGCTGTTCGTAGACAAGACGCTCAGTGGCGTCAGCTATGAGCAGCTGATTGTCGGCATCTTCCAGGGGGCGCCCGGCATCGACGGTGCAATCTGGTGCCGCGTTCCGTTGACAATTACCGGTGTATGGACTCCGCCAGCCGGTACCCTCGGTGGGGACGAAAGCCTCCACTGGCGTCCGTGCTCCGGTGCTGATGTTGCCGATGATCCCGGGACTCCCGCCGTCGACGAGTCGCGCATCGCGCTGCCCTTCCCGTTGCATCCCAATAAGCTCTTCCTGGATAGCAGCGACACCCTGTGGCTCGCTACCTGGGGCTCAGCTGGCCTCTACAAGAGCGAGGACTTCGGTGAGACCTGGCAGGCTGCATGGCCGCAGCTCGGTCCTGGTAACGCGTCGATCGGTGCCTACTGGACGAACGTCTACACCATCACCGAGAACATGTCGAACAACTTCCTCTACATCTCGGCGAACGATGGCTATCTGTTCCACTCCCTGAATGGTGGCGACACCTGGCAGCGGATTGGCAGCCTGCCCCATGTGGACGCCGACACCCCGTGGTCGCTTCTGAGCAACCCGATGCATGACAACGTGCTCTATGCCGGGACGTTTGGCCGCGGAGTCTATGTCTCCGATGACTACGGGTTCACGTGGCAGGAATTGACCACCGCTGCCAACATTGGCGAGTTGGACAACGAGAACACTGATCTGCAGGGTGAGGACGCTGGTCACATCTTTGACATGGTGATCAACGACGCTGGCGAGCGGCTTCTGGTCGGGACCGGGAACGGCGTCTGGGGCGCCACCATTGACGCTGCTGACGGCTTCATCGCTGCTGGCGAAGAGTGGGAGTTCCTGGGTCACGATGTTGAACTGGACAGCGGGACCATCGTCACGCCAGAGATTCGTTCCCTGGCCTACGACGCCACCAACGACGTCCTGGTCGCTGGTGCCTGGGGTGCCTTCCTCAGCGAGAATCGCCGCACAGTTTCAGCCTTCAAGCTGGACATGCCGTTTGCGGCCGCATCGGCTGGAAGCCCTGGCGACAACAACGATGGTTTCGAAGACCTCGCCCTCCGCGGTGTCCAGGTGTCCTTCATCGCCGTCTCTCCCTCGGGTCAGATCGTCGTCGGTGACGGAAGCGGTGCTCTGGTCTCTCTTGACACCGCCAGCGCCTCCACCTCCACCGCCAACGAGGACGATGTCAACGCAGCCCTCCCTGAGAGCTACGCACTGGGTCAGAACTACCCCAACCCGTTCAACCCAGTCACGACCATCGCGTTTGACCTGCCCGCTACGGGCAACGTCCGCCTGGCCGTCTATGACGTCCTTGGCCGCGAGGTTGCTCTGCTGGTCAGCGGCTCGCTCGAAGCTGGTAACCACCAGGTGCGCTTCGACGCCCAGAATCTGCCGAGTGGCAGCTACCTCTACCGTCTCGACACGGACAAGGGAAGCTTCACCCGTCAGCTCGTGCTCATGAAGTAACAGAGCCGTCCAGATAGACAGTCGGCCAGCTCCGCTACGCTAGACCGATTGTTTGTCCGAGAGCCCCGCTCACCGAAAGGTGGGTGGGGCTTTCTCGTGTGTGTCCGGCACGGACATACTCGTTCAGTTGCCGGTACGACCCCCCAAGCTGGCCGCAGGGTCACCCTACTGAGGCGCCTCACGAAGGGCCCAAGGACATGGGGCCGGGGAGGCTCTCGCATTATTGCGGCTCACATCGTGCCTGTAGCCTCGGCGAATCGGAGCCAGGCTGTGGAAGGCGTATCCCTTCAAAAAGTGCAAAAATGCGCTGGGGGCGCGTTTGCGGTCACCGTATTCCGGCCTTCGACGCGGTAAATCGGTCACGGTCCTGAACGTAAAAGCGACTCCGATAGCCCAAAAACGTCGATTAGCAGTTGAGTTCGGTCGCGGGATGGAAAATGGCGGTACGACCCCGTTATCGGATTTGAACGGACTGCACTTCATCTGGCCATAGGTCTATCCATGCGAACCCCTCAGATCTCTTCTTTACCCGGTAGACTACTGGGATTCCTTCTTGTATCCATCGTGTCGATGGGTTTCGCCACGAATGACGCCCAGGCGCAGCAGGCCACCTATACCGTCGACGTCGTCGCGCCGTCAACGGTTGCCCTGATTGGAGAAGTGATTGACGTCCGCGTCAACATCCTTCGTGACATGCCCGGCTTCAATGCGGAAACCGTCAGAGCGGACCTGAGTGTCTCTGGCGGCTGCAGCATTACCGACATCAAAGACCCCGGCGGAATCGGCGGAACGTACGCTTCCAATTCCTCGGACTACTTCAGCTGGACGTTCGGTGGAGCCCTTTCCACGAAAGGCGCAGATGTCGAAGTGACGCTGAACTCGGCCACGGATTGTGCCATGACCGCCACCATCGGGACCATCACCGCCGTTGGTGGCAGCCCGATGACCGGAACACTGGGAACGGGGACAGGCAATTTCGAGACGGTATCCCCACTGTTCGAAACGGGGCCCTTCGTCTGTGTGGGCCTCGACCAGACCGGCCTAGAGGATGGTGCGGACCTGGATTTTGAGGTTAGCCTTTACGAGACCGCAGCTTGCCTCGTTACGACGACACCATTGGTAACCCATGACGCCGGCTTTGATGTAGCAACTGATGACGTGACTGCCGTGGCAGGCGTCGACTACACCGATGCGGACGTCACTACATCCATTACCGCTGCCTCTGCTCCGACGTTGGTGGTACCCGTCGATCCCACCCTTGATACCATGTACGGGGTCGACGAGACATTCACCTTTGCCGTTTCGAATCCGTCAAACGCTCGCCTTGGCACGAGAACGTCCGCGACCGGCACGATTGAGAACGATGACCTGACGAAGCCGACGATCTCCGTAGCGCAGGTCAGTGGACCCACGCCGGAGGGCAGCGATGTAGAGTTCGAAGTTCTCGTGGACGCCGCCGACAGTGAGGTGGATGCAACATTCCAATACGAGACGCTCGATGGGCTCACACCCACCAAGATCGCCACGGATGAGGCTTCTTCTCGAGTGGACTACCGTGCCGAGAGTTGTGCCATCACAGCGGTTATGTCTCCTGCTGGCAACCCATCTTGTGACGTCACACTGACCCCCGGAACGCCGGTGACGATACGGGTTGAGACCATTGACGACGTCCTCTGGGAGTTGACCGAGGAGATGCGCCTTCGCGTGACTGGCGTAGATCACGCGCAGGTCGCGCCTGTCGATGCAATCGGCGAGATTACCAGCGATGAAGACCGCCCGACCTTGACGGCCTCAAGCCCGTTGGTCGATGAGGGAGACGCAGGCGATGACATCAAGCTTCCCTTCACCATCTCCATTGACCCCCTCAGTGATTTCACAACTGAGTTCGATTGGGAGACGCTTGATGGAACCGCCTTTGACGAGACTGTGGTCGCCGATCCGGACTACTTCGCGGCATCGGGCTCGGTAATATTTATGCCGGCAGATGGAGGCCTTGGGAGTGGGACTGAGGAGTTCATCTACATCGACGTCTACGAGGACAACTTTTTCGAGGAGGATGGCGGAAGTCGGCTGGAGACTATGACGCTGGATATCCTCGAAGGCTCGATCAGCTCAAACTCCGGAATCGATGATGCCGAATTCTTTGTCGACGGCACAGGTACCATTCGTGACGATGACCCCCTCACCGATTTCGCCGACGGACCCGAGTCCTACGACGTAGCGGGTCACTACATCACCTCAGCAACTTACCTGGGTGCTCTGGTTGATCCGGATGAAGAGCCACTCAACAGCCCCGCTGCCGATCGCGATGATACTGGCGATGGGCAGGATGACGAGGACGGCGTTCTCGCGGCCGCGACGTTCATTCCAGGTGGAACCACGGCGATCGACGTCGAGATTGGCGATGGTGGCTACCTGAACATCTGGTTCGATTGGGACGCGGACGGCGTGTTCGACCAGCCGGATGAGCGGATAGTCTCTGAGCTCGTGCCGGCCTACACCACGCAGCGCTACTTTG
>JABDJZ010000389.1 GCA_013003255.1 Rhodothermales bacterium | reverse complement strand
GGCCTAGCGAGCTGAACCAATGCTTGACGAAAATCTGATTCTCGTTCTCGATGACGCCAAGGAGCACATGGCGAAGTCCCTGGACCATCTGGTCAGCGAACTTCGCACCATTCGTGCCGGGCGAGCCGCGCCTTCCATGCTGGAGAGCGTCCGCGTGGACTACTACGGCTCGCAGTCTCCGCTGAACCAGATGGCCAATGTGAGTGCCCCCCAGCCGGACCTCATCGTGGTGCAGCCCTGGGACCGCACGGCGCTCGGAGACATTGAGCGCGCCATCATCGGAGCCAACCTGGGTCTCAATCCCAACAATGATGGATCCGTAATTCGGCTTCCCGTTCCACCGCTGTCAGAGGAACGCCGGCGTGACCTTGTGAAGGCCGCCAAGGCGCGTGGCGAGGAAGGCAAGGTGGCCATTCGGAACGTGCGCAGGCACTCCAAGGACCACATCAAGTCTGCCGTCAAGGAGGAGAACCTCCCCGAGGACATGGGCTATGAGGCCGAGGACCGCCTGCAGAAAATGACCGATGACTACATCGGCAAGATTGACGACCTGTTGTCCCGGAAAGAGGAAGAGATCATGGAGGTGTGACGCCAGCGCGTCCTGAACGAAACATCCTGTTGAAGGGCGGCATTCGAGGCCGCTCACCCCGGAGAGGTGCCCGAGTGGCTGAAGGGGCACGCCTGGAAAGCGTGTGTGCCGTAACCCGGTACCGTGGGTTCGAATCCCACCCTCTCCGCATAGACCGTCCGGGCACCTGTTGCCCTTTGTGCCCATGATTTCATCCATGACCGGCTTTGGTCGAGGCCAGGCCGTCGGCGACGGCTACGAGGCCACGGTAGAAGTCCGCACGGTCAACTCCCGGTTCTGCGAAGTGAGCATCCGCGGCCCCCGCGAGCTCAATGACCGCGAAGCCCAGATCCAGCGCCAGGTCAAGGATACACTGGCCCGTGGACGCGTGACCGTCAACGTGCAGCTCGAACGGTCCCGGCAGGATGACCTGGGCATGCGGGTCAACGAGTCTGCGGTCCGCGGCTATCGAAAGCTGCTGGAGGACGTGACGCGTGTTTCCGGCATCCGGGACGAGGGCATCACGCTGGAAAACCTGCTGCGGTTTCAGGACATCTTTGAGTCCAACGAGCCGGCCGCCGGCGACTCCACGGCGCAGTGGGGTCCCGTGTCAAAGGCGCTTTCCGAGGCTCTGGATTCCCTGAAGGAGATGCGGAAAGTCGAAGGCGCCGCGCTGTTCGACGAACTGTCCAGCCGGATTGATGGCATCGCCGCCGGGCTTGTCCAGGTGCGCGAACTGGCGCCGGAGCGCATTCCCGCAGCGCGGGTTCGTGTCCGCGAGAGACTCGACGAGATCATTCAGGAAGGCCGCGTTGATCCTGAGCGGATCGAACAGGAGATCGCGTTCCTGGCGGACCGTCTTGACATCACCGAGGAGTGTGTCCGGTTGGATGCCCACCTCATCGCGTTCCGGGAAGCCCTTGCCTCCACCGAGGCCGTCGGCCGAAAGCTGAACTTCCTCGCCCAGGAGATCAATCGGGAGGTCAACACCATTGGCTCGAAGGCCAATGACGCGGACATTGCCCTGATCGTGGTTGGAATGAAGGAAGACCTCGAAAAGGTGCGGGAGCAGATCGAGAACGTTGAGTAGCTCGGTCCCGGATGCAGCTGCCGGAGGACTGGAGAGCGCCGGCGAAACGGGTAATGAGCCCCGGATCATCGTCCTGACTGCACCCTCCGGTTCCGGAAAGACGTCCATCGCACGACGGCTATTGGCCGCGATTCCGGCGCTTTCCTTCTCCGTCTCCGCCACCACCCGCCCTCCGAGAGTAGGAGAAGAGGATGGTCGGGACTACCACTTCCTCAGTGCTGAAGCCTTCAGGAAAGAGGTGGCAGATGGGGGACTCATCGAGTTTGAAGAGGTCTACCCCGGGCGATTCTACGGTACCCTGAAACGAACCGTGGATGCGGCCACCCGGGCCTCACCGACTTTGCTGGACATTGACGTGGTAGGGGCCGCGCGGGTCAAAGAGTTGTTCGGACCGGAGGCGCTGACGGTCTTCGTCATGCCGCCCTCCATTGCCGTGCTGGAAGAGCGCCTCCGGAATCGCGGCAGCGAGACGGAAGACACGCTGCGCACACGGCTGGACCGGGCCGCCATGGAACTGTCGGCGGCCGATCAGTTTGACACAGTCATCGTCAACGATCACCTGGAAACGGCGGCGGAAGAGACCATAGCCCGGGTGAAGTCTTTCCTGGCCAGCACCCCTTAACGGGCACCCCGATGAACCAGAAGCTGAGCGGCAAGCGCATAATCGTCGGCATCTCCGGTGGTATTGCGGCCTACAAGTCGGTTGAGCTGGTACGCCTGCTGCGGAAGTCCGGAGCCGAGGTTCAGGTGCTGATGACGCCCGACGCGCACCGCTTTGTCACCCCGTTAACGCTGGGTACGCTCTCAGAGCGCGAGGTGCTGACGGAGATATTTCCGCCCAACCAGACGGGCAGTTGGACCAAACACGTCCATCTGGGACTCTGGGCTGATCTCATGATCGTGGCGCCGGCCACGGCCAACACGCTCAGCAAACTGGTCACCGGGGTGTGTGACTCCATGCTCACGGCCGTGGCGCTGTCAGCGCGGTGCCCGATGATGGTCTGTCCGGCGATGGACCATGACATGTATGAGCACGCCTCAACCCGGGACAATCTTTCGACCCTTCGCGAGCGCGGCGTGGCAGTGATGGATGCGCCCGAAGGCCTGCTGGCCAGCGGACTGACCGGAAAGGGACGCCTGCCCGAGCCCGAGGACATCGCTGAACGCGCTGCGGGTCTCCTTGCGGACCATTCGCCCACGCAAGCCGGGCCTCGCGTCCTGGTCACGGCCGGTCCCACGCGCGAATCACTGGATCCCGTGCGGTACATCACCAACCGGTCTTCCGGGACGATGGGCTTCGAGATTGCCCGGGCCGCCCAGCGGATGGGATGCCGGGTCACCTTGGTGGCTGGTCCGACGGCCCTCGAGACCCCCGAGGGCGTCACACGAGTCGATGTGGAAACCGCCCGCGAAATGCACGCGGCCGTCCTGGCCCATCGGGATGCGGACGTCATTGTGATGGCTGCCGCTGTAGCGGATTACGAGGCCGCATCTGTGTCCCGGGACAAGATCAAGAAGGCCGACGGCGACCTTGTGCTGCAACTCTCTCGCACGCCCGACATCCTGCGGGAACTGGGGGCGAGACGAACCGATGACCAGGTGCTTGTGGGCTTTGCCCTGGAGACCAGGGATGCCGAGAAAGGCGCACTCAAGAAGCTCCACGGCAAGAACGTGGACTGGATCGTGCTGAACAATCCGACTGAGGAGGGCGCGGGCTTCGGCCCGGGGACCAACAAGGTGACTCTGTACGGTCGGGATGGGAGGGTCGAGCCGCTCCCGGTGATGTCCAAGGCTGATGTGGCTCTCGCCATCCTGGGGTTCGTGGAGCCGGGGGTGAAGCGGCCGGGCTGAGCAGCGGCATTGATGCATGCACCCTGTGACAAATCGCCGTCACCCCAAGTGCATATCGTGTGCGTAACAGTGGGAGAAGTCGGCTTGGACCCGGCGTAGTTTCCCAACCTTGCCAACGATTCCATGCCCCACCCCGCCGAGCTGCTCAGGGATTCCCTGGCTGCCCACCTCGACATATTCGGATCCCACGATCTGCTGGGCGAGGATACCTATGTGACCCCTTCCCATGTGACCCCTTCCCCGTACGACCGCATCAAGGCGCTCATCCCCGAGGACTCTCCCCTGCATGGCTTTCAGACGCTGGCCGAGGTGGAAACGTGGGTAGCAAGTACGGAGCTGATTGAACTGGACCGGACCCGTACCAAGCCGGTTTTCGGTGTCGGGCATCCGAAAGCAGACCTCATGGTCATCGGAGAGGCACCGGGTGCTGATGAGGATCGCGAGGGTGAGCCTTTCGTGGGCCGGGCCGGCAAGCTTCTCACGGAAATTCTCAAGGCCATCGGCTTTGACCGGAGCGATGTCTACATCGCCAACATTCTCAAGAGCCGCCCGGACAACAACCGGGATCCGCGCCCTGATGAGATCGCGGCCCACGTCCCCATTCTGTACAAGCAGATGGTCCTGATCCAGCCCAAGCTGATTCTCTGCGTGGGCAAGACATCGGGCAACTCCCTGCTGGGCCGCAACCAGTCGCTGAAGTCCATGCGTGGTACGTTTCAGGACTTTCATGGCCTGGAGACTCTGGTCACCTACCATCCCGCCGCGCTGCTCAGGAATCCCAACTGGAAGCGGCCTACGTGGGAAGATGTTCAGCTTCTGCGGAAGCGCTATGACGAGCTGACCGCATGATGCCTGAGGATCCCATGATGTCCCGGGACGCGATGCTGCCCGTCCCCCATCGCGGTCAGGAAGGCCGGATTCCACCACAGGCTGTGGAGGTCGAGCAGGCCGTTCTCGGAGCCATGCTCATCGAGCCCGAGGCCATTCCCCGGGCCATCGAGATCCTGCAGCCCGGCTCGTTCTATTCGGATCGGCACAACAAGATTTACGAGGCAATCCGTAGCCTCTTCGACCGAACGAACCCGGTCGACATCATCACGGTAACCGACGAGCTCAAGCGGCGCGAGGAGCTCGAGACCATCGGTGGTGCCTACTACGTCAGCGAGTTGACCGCCAAGGTGGCCAACGCCGCCAACGTCGAGTACCACGCGCGGATCATCGCGGAGAAGAGCCTGCTCCGGCAGATGATCGATACCATGGGTACGCTCATCGGCAAGGCCTATGACCCGGGCTCGGATGCTTTCGAGCTGCTGGATTCCGCCGAGAGCGACATATTCCAGATCTCGGAGTCGCAGCTGAAGCGGGCCGCGTCTTCCATGAAGGACGTGCTCAAGGACACGCTTACGCGGCTTGAGGGGATTCATGGGCGCGAAGGAGGCGTTACCGGTGTCCCCTCCGGCTTCACCAAGCTGGATCAGATGACCGCCGGCTGGCAGCCCTCGGACCTCGTGATCCTGGCGGCCCGGCCTTCGATGGGTAAGACCGCCTTCGCGCTGGCATGCGCCCGCAATGCGGCCCTGCACCCCAAGACTCCGACAGGCGTGGCCATCTTCTCCCTGGAGATGAGCGCGCAGCAGCTGGCGCAGCGTATGCTGACGTCCGAGGCGCGAGTGGATGCCCAGGCAGCCAGAACGGGACGGCTCCGGGACGAGGACTGGCCGCGCATGGCGCGTGCCGCCGGCCGGCTTTCTGAGGCCGCCATTTTCATCGATGACACGCCCGGACTCTCAGCGCTGGAGCTTCGTGCCAAGTGCCGGCGACTCAAGGCCGAGCACGACATCGGCCTCGTGATCGTGGACTACCTGCAGCTGATGCACGGTAGCAGCAACAACAAGAACTCGAACCGTGAGCAGGAGATTGCCCATATCTCACGGTCCCTCAAGGCGCTGGCCAAGGAGCTTGACGTGCCCGTCCTGGCGCTGTCACAGCTGAGTCGTGCCGTGGAGACCCGCGGCGGTGATAAGCGGCCACAGCTTTCGGACCTGAGAGAAAGCGGCAGCATAGAGCAAGACGCCGACGTCGTGGGCTTCATCTACCGCGCAGAGCGCTACGGCATTACCGTGGACGAGAACGGCAACTCCACCGAGGGGATGGCCGAACTGCTCATCGGAAAGCAGCGAAACGGACCCATCGGGGACGTACGGCTGGCGTTTGTCCACCAGTTCGCCCGGTTCGAGAACCTGAACTCCTACTACCAGGGCGTTCCCGGAGGTGGGCTTCCGGGGGATGAGCCCGGACCGGGTGGCGATGGCTTCGGCTCCGGTGGTGGAGGCTTCGACGAGCCGCCGCCCTTCTAGATTTCCTCCGGACTGGGGGTCTTGCGCAGTACGACAGGCTCGACATCCTTCGCCTTTCTGAGGCGGAGATTGAGCATCTCAACCATCACCGAGAAGGCCATCGCAAAGTAGATGTAGCCCCTCGGGATGTGGAATTCGAGGCCTTCGGCGATTAGCGCCACGCCGACCATCAGGAGGAAGGCCAGGGCAAGCATCTTGACTGTCGGGTGCTTCTGAATGAACTCGGACACCGCCTTCGCACTCACCATCATGAACAGAATCGCGATGACAATGGCGGTGATCATGATGGGCACCTGATCTACCATGCCCACGGCCGTGATCACGGAGTCCAGGGAGAACACCAGGTCCAGAATCAGAATCTGGATGATCACGCTGCGGAACGTAGCTGCGCCTTGTGATCCGTTGGATTCCTCTACGCCCTCCAGCTTGGCGTGTATCTCATGCGTGCTCTTGGCCAACAGGAAGAAGCCGCCGAACAGCAGAATCAAATCGCGGCCTGAGATGGCCTCTCCCAGCACCTGGAACAGTGGAGCGGTCAGCTTCATGATCCAGGCCAGCGAAAGCAGCAACGCCACTCGCCCAAAGAGCGCCAAGGCAAGGCCTATGAAGCGGGCCCGGGGCTGCTCCTTCTCGGGCAGCTTGCCGGCGAGAATGGAAATGAAGATGATGTTGTCGACTCCGAGAACGATCTCGAGCGACGTCAGCGTCAGGAGGGCTACCCAGCCTTCCGGGGTGAAGATCCAGTCCACAGGTGATTCGGGTTGGCTGCCCCGAATCTACAACACAAAGCAGCGATGGATGTGCTGCAACTACCGCCCTAGCGGAGCGGTGAGCGAAACGAGAATAGGCCTCGCAGGCGCGCCTTGACGGCCCGCTTCAACTTCTTCCACAACATGGGTCTCAGGCAGCGGCCAGCCAGGAACCGATGCTGGCGCGACGCACCAACAGAGCGGAAACCAGCGGGAAGGCAGCCAGGATCTTGATGAGTTTCACGGTCGTGTGGATCTGGTGGGTGACGCGGTTGGAACCGCATCTGTACAAGACTACGGGATCTTGCCCCGTGTGTTACAACGTTCGGTGTCCGGCCCGTAGGTTGGGGGCAGCTTGCCTCACCATCACTCCACTTGTCGCGTAAACCGCAATGGACTACCGAGACATCTTCCGCAGGTCCTCCGTCCTGCTCCTGGTGGCCCTGATCTCGGGCCTGTTCCTCTGGATGGTCAGGAGCTTCCTGATGGCCCTGCTCCTGGCCGCCATTTTCTCTGGCCTGGCTTCGCCCATGTTTCGGTGGTTCAAGAAGCGGCTCGGCGGGCGCGATGGATTGTCGGCAAGTGTGACGCTTCTGGTCCTCTCACTGGTGGTCGGTATACCCCTCTCTATTTTCCTGGGGGTGGTGGTCACTCAGGCGCTGGATGTCTCCCAGTCGGCGCGGCCATGGATTGAGGCGCAGATGGAGCGTCCTGGGGTAGTCCAGGAGTACTTGAGCGCGATTCCCCTCGTTGGCGAGTACATGCCCGACGAAGCGGTCATTGCCTCCAAGCTGGGCGAGTTCGCTTCCACCGCCGGCAGCTTTCTGGCGAATAGCGTGGTGGACCTGAGTCGAGGTACCGCCAACTTCTTCCTGCAGCTGTTCGTCATGCTGTACGCCATGTACTTCTTCCTGACGAACGGCCGGTCCATTCTGAACCGGATCCTGTACTACGTGCCCCTTGAGGCGGACGCGGAGGAGGAACTGGTCGAGAAGTTCGTGACCGTGACGCGGGCGGTGCTGAAAGGCAGCATGGTCATCGGCGTCATCCAGGGGGCGCTGGCAGGTGCCGCCTTCTGGGTTGCGGGCGTTCCGGGGTGGGCCTTCTGGACGGCCGTGATGGTGGTGTTGTCCATTGTGCCCGCCATCGGATCCGCATTGGTCTGGATCCCGGCCGTTGCATACCTGGCCGTGACCGGGCAAGGAGGTGCAGCCCTTGCCGTGGGTCTCTGGTGCGGACTCGTGGCTGGATCGGTGGACAACTTCCTCCGGCCTGCCCTGGTTGGCAAAGACACCAAGATGCCTGATCTGCTGGTGCTTGTCGGAACGCTGGGTGGGATATTTCTCTTCGGCGCGGTGGGCTTCATTTTCGGCCCCATCATCGTGGCGCTCTTCCTGGCCGTGTGGGAGCTCTACGGCGAGGTGTTCAAGGAGTGGCTCCCGCCCATGCCTGAGAAACCGGTGATGGCAACAGAGTCGGCCGCCCCTGCTAAACCTGACGCCACGGAGTAGGCTACAGCACCTGCGATTCCATCAGCCTGTCCAGCGTGGCCGCCGGACTTTGACAGATTCCCGTGTGTACGGGTGAAGGCTGAATGACGGTGCTCCGTGGGGCAACCAGCATCAGGAAGCGCTCGCGCTGGCTCAGCTTGGCGATAGGCCCGGAAGCCGGGTCACCGGCGCAGATCCGAGGGATGGCCTCCAGGTGCGTGCGAATGGAGTCCAGGTCCAGTTTGGGGTAGAGCGCCAGGATGCGGGCCTCGTCCAGGTGAATCCGCGCTTCGGCGAAGTTCTGTGCGGGACAGCACAGAATCACGCCGACGTTGACGAACTCATCGCGCTCCACCTGGGGGACCAGGCGAATTACCGCGTAGTCATAGGTGGATGGATCGGGCACGGATGGCTTCTTCCAGGAAGGCCTGGGGTTGATTGAGTCGATTGAAAAGGTACTCCGCGTACGCGGCGCGGTGATCAGCCGGCGTGGCGAAAGCGCTCGGGCCCTGCAGCCACAGGTCCGGAATCAGCCCGGCAATGCGATCCAGGTGCTGCTGATCAATTCTCGGCGTCAGTCTCTCGGATGCTTCCGGGAGCCCTTCCGCAAGTGGTAGCAGAACATGATCCTTGATCATCGGGAACGCATCGCCACTCCGGTGCCGAAAGTCGTCCGGCCCGTGATGTACGTAGAGGGCCGCACCGTGGTCGATCATCCACAGGTTTCGGTGCCACATCAACAGGTTGGTGTTACGCGCCGTCCGGTCAATGTTGGAGACAAGGGCATCGAACCAGACGATCTCGCTCGCCAACTCCGCCGATACCGTGGAGACGGCCGGGTCGAAGGGCAGCGATCCCGGCAGGTAGTCCATACCCAGGTTCAGACCGCCCGACGCGCGAATCAGGTCCTGGATTTCCGGGTCGGGTTCTGTGCGGGCAAGAACCGGGTCCAGGTTCGCGAACACGATTTCGGGCACCGGCAACCCCATCGCCCTGGCAAGCTCACCCGCGACGAGCTCCGCTATCAGCGCCTTCGGGCCCTGTCCGGCGCCGCGGAACTTGAGCACATACATCCCATCATCGTCTGCTTCGACAATCGCCGGCAGCGAGCCGCCTTCGCGAAGCGGGGTGACGTAGCGGGTTACGGTGATGGTTCTCACGCAGGCGGGGGAGGGTGACGAAGTGAGGCCAAGTTAAGTCGGCCCGGCCGTTCCCACCTCCGAGTTGCGCGAACGCGTGATTGGGGTGCAGTTTGGGTGCTTCACCCCTCCCCCGGAAGCCATGTCAGACCGCCCGAACGCCAACCGCCTTTTCCTGGCCAGCTGTATCGCGCTCATCGTCACAGCGATGACCTTTGCGATCCGTGCCCGACTCGAACTCGTTTTCGAGTTCGACTTTGAGTTGACCAGCCAGGATATCGGCTTCGTATTCGGCCCAGCGTTCTGGGGCTTTACAGTGGCGATGGTGGTCGGTGGTCCGCTCGTGGACATTCTCGGGATGAAGCGCATCCTGCGACTGGCTTTCCTCATGCACGCGGTCGGCATCGTGGGCATGATCGTGGCCACCGGTTTCTGGACGCTGTTTGCGGCCATCCTTTTCACTGGCCTCGGCAACGGCCTGGTGGAAGCGGCGTGCAACCCGCTGGTCGCCACACTCTACCCGGAGGAGAAGACCAAAATGCTGAACCGATTCCACGTCTGGTTTCCAGGCGGAATCGTGATCGGCAGCCTGGTGGCCTATCTGCTCATCGACGTGATGGTCGTTCCGTGGGAGATCCTGGTAGCCAGTCTGCTGATTCCCCTCGTCATCTACGGATACCTGTTCATGGGACAGGACATGCCTGAAACGGAGCGCGTGACGATGGGGGTTTCGACCGCAGGGATGTGGAAGGCCATCGGCACGCCGCTGTTTCTGTTCATGGGATTCTGCATGCTGCTCACGGCCTCGACTGAACTGGGGACCAACCAGCGGATCGATTCACTGCTCCAGCAGACCGGTGTACCGGCCATTCTGGTGCTTGCGTTCATCAACGGCATCATGGCGTTGGGTCGTGCCTTCGCGGGGCCGGTCGTACACCGGCTCAGCACCACAGGCATGCTGCTCTTTTCGGCGGTCTTCTCATTCATTGGCCTGATAGCGATGAGCTACGCCAGCGGAGCGTTGACCTTCGTGGCTGCCGCCGTTTTCGCCGTCGGAATCTGCTACTTCTGGCCGACCATGCTGGGGTTTGTCTCGGAG